>CAZTTM010000206.1:0-1509 GCA_964616035.1 uncultured Muribaculaceae bacterium | reverse complement strand
AAAATATTATTGACGATTTATATGATGTTGATGTTGCAGAAAGCGCTACATTTTGGGCTGAAGTGTTTAATGACTTAAAAGACCGAGGTGTAGAAAAAATTCTTTATATTGTAAGTGATGGCGTTGCTGGCATCAAAAACATTATTAAAAATGAATTCCCAGATGCATTTTATCAAAGATGCGTTGTACATCTTGATAGAAATTTAAAACAATATACTACTCAAAAAGACTGTAAGGGAATTATGAAAGATTTCAAGGCTATTTATACCGCACCAAATGTCGAAATAGCCAAGGAAAATTATGATTATTTTGCAAAAAAATATAAAGACAAAAAGGCAATGATGAAACATGCTGAGGTATATGTTGATTTAATCATGCCATTATTTACATTGCCAGAAAATATAAGAAAGTATATTTATACTAATAACATAGTTGAATCTGTCAATTCAAAGGTTCAGCGAGGTTTTTATGGTCGAGGAGCTCTACCAAATTGTGATTCTGCACTAAATATTATTTATGTTAATTTAGTTAATCTAGAAAGCAAATGGACAAAAACTCATGTTCCTAATTGGGATAAAATATATGCAGAACTTCAGATAGTTCATAAAAAAGAATTAGAACTATATCAGAAATAAAATTTTATATTTAAACCAAAGGTTATCTTCTTAGGGGCTCTGCCCCTAAAACCCCGAGGTTTATCGCTTTTTGACATCCAAAAAAGAAAGTGTATACTTAAAATAAAAAGAAGAATACATATTATATGTATTACTTCCTTTTTGTATTGTCACTGTTTGTTGCTCGGGTCACTCCTCAGTGTTGCCCTATCCCTCAAACAGCAATATCATTATACAATATTACTATTTTAATTGCAATATTTTTGGCAATTAATTATTTTCATAAAGTTTTTCTTGACTTTATAAATATTTATGATAATATATTATTACATTTATTGATAAATTATTTAATTTATCATGTGTTTTTTCTACAAAGACACAGTTAACTGAACGGGGTCATGGCAGGCCTAAAGTACTAGTTTATTACGATCGGGTCGCTGGCACTGCCGCTCCCCGATACATAGGTTATGGAAGACTCAAGATTGAAGGACGGCCGCACCGCAATGCCGTAGCTCACATCGTTGTAGTCCAAGCTACCAGCGCCGTACACACCGAACGCAACGCGCGAAACGTCCGCACGACGGGAAATTGTCCATTCAGTGTAACCCATATGCATCCAATTTAACGATCTTATTGTTGAACCATTCACACTTCCATCATAATTATATAGTGTTGTTGTCCACGCACTCGGATCTGCTCCAAATCCATAGTCTGATACATACATTAAGCCTACTTTTGCCGTGTATTCTGTGGCATTATCTGTTGTTTTTGTCGTTACTGGATTTACTATTTCATTTTGATATGCTACTGATGGTACTACTTGTGATATATTTGAAGATTTATTTCCTCCTACTTTCCATGTTGTTGTGGCTATTTTATTTGCCCATTCCTCTCC
>CAZTTM010000205.1:0-1527 GCA_964616035.1 uncultured Muribaculaceae bacterium | reverse complement strand
GAGCAGTAGATAATAACCATGTAATGTTTGCAAACTTTTGTTGGCGAATAATAAGAACTACAGAAACAGGTGGGGTTAAGTTAATCTATGATGGAGCGCCATCAAATAATCAGTGCAATAATACGGGTAGTGATACTACTATAGGTAATATTCAATTTAATACAAGTTATAATTCACCAGCTTATGTAGGGTATATGTATAATACTGCCTATACTGCAAGTAGTAAAGACATAACGTCATTAAGTGGAAGTATTGTATTTGGTAATGACGCAACATATGATGCAAGTACAAGAAAATATACCCTAAAAGATACTAAAATACTAACGAATCCAAGTAATTGGAGTACTGAATATAGTAATTATACTGATAAATATCACTATACTTGCTTTAGTTCTAGTACAAGTTGTCAGAGCGTATATTACATACATATCATTTATAGCGGAGATAAATATGCTTATTATTTTACTTTAACAAATGGCAAGAAACCAATAGATTTATTAAATGATATGTTTGAGGGAAATATTAATGTTAAAGAATCAAATGCTAAAGTAAAACTAGACACTTGGTATAAAACTAATATGACAAGTTATACATCACAATTAGAAGATATAGTATTTTGTAATGATCGTACATATCATAATTTTTATACAAGTGGATGGTATAAAGATTACAGTAATTATGACAATTTGCTATGGTTTAGTATTCAAAAAAGGACATCAACTTATAAGCCTAGTCTAGTATGCCCAAGACAGATAGATAGTTTTACTGTTAATACAAATAATGGGAATGGTAGCTTAACATATCCCGTGGGGATGATAACCGCAGATGAGATGGCATTTGCCGGAGGAGTAATATGGCAGACAAATACTTCATATTACCTATATAATGGGGTTTATAATTGGTCCTTTTCTCCGTCTAGCTTCCACCGCTGGTATGCTTACGAGTTCAGCTTGTATTCTTCCGGGAATTTCGGCGCCAGCTACGTTGCGGGTTCGCTTGGTGCAAGACCAGTAATATCCCTAAATAAAGGTATAGAATTATCTAGTGGCAGTGGTACTGCAACAGATCCATATATAATAAGCATAATATCATAAAGAGAAAAATATTACGCAAAATGTTATAATTTGGTTTAAAAACTATAACTTAAAATATTGTTATAATTTGATTATATGTTTTTTAGAAAATGTCAAAATATGTCTTGCAATAATTATTAAGATAGTATATAATATATTTTGAATAGAAGGTATTCAAAATATATGATTTTGTGGTTGTCAGCAATTATCCCGAAAGGAGTAAGGTGTGGCTAATGAAGTAATTAAATCGGCTGATGAGATTAAAAGATGGCGTAAACTTGGAAATAGATTACGTTTATCAATACTTCTTCTATTGCTTTTTCTGATTATATTGTATTTAGTATTAAAAGTAATATATTCGGATAGTAATTTTGTTGTATCATTAAAGACTAATGATTCTTTAGAAAGTGGTTTGGCTATTTATGAATCTTTGTATGATCGAACTCCTAAGAGG
>CAZTTM010000204.1:0-1536 GCA_964616035.1 uncultured Muribaculaceae bacterium | reverse complement strand
CTGCATAAAATGCATCTTTAGTATCTTCTACTAAATTTTTAATTTCCTCACTTACATTGCCAACAATATAAGTTCTAGTAGCATCAGCATGATAACCTTTATAACTTAAAACTAAGTCTATTGAAACAATATCACCATTCGCAAGTTTACGTCCTCCAGGTATTCCATGCACAACTTCATCATTAATTGATATACAGCTTGTAGCAGGATAACCTTCATAACCTAAACAAGAAGGAACACATCCAATACTTAATATATAATCATGAATTAATGTATCTAATTTCTTAGTGGTAACACCTGTTTCTATATACTTTTCTATATATTTAAAAGTATCAACCAAGTATTTACCAGCTTCTCTCATTAATTCAATTTCTCTATCACTCTTAATACTAATCATTACAAACTTCCACGATATCTTTAAAGATATCTTCTACATTTCTATTAACATCTATTTTATGAAGTTTATTCTTTTCTTCATAATAATCAATTAATGGCTTTGTATTATCTATAAAAGATTTATATCTAACTTTGAATGCATCAGCATTATCATCTCCTCTTTTAACAAGGCTACTTCCACATCCATCACAAATACCATCAATTTTTGGTTTTAAAGCTTCTACATTTAGATTATATGACTTTCCACAAGTACATGTAAGTCTACCCAAGATTCTATTAACAGCTTCTTCTTCGCTTAAATCTAAATATATTACTTCATATTCTTTATCCAGTAAGCTTTCTAAAGCAATTGCTTGATTAAGAGTTCGAGGAAAACCATCCAGTATAAATGGCTTTCCTTCTAAGTTACTAAGTTTATCTTTGATTAAATCAATCATTATATCATCACTTACTAACTTACCTTCATCAATAATATTTTTAAGCATTAACCCAAATTCAGAACCAGAAGCAATTGCTTCTCTTAACATATCACCAGTTGAAAGGTGATTATAATTAAATTTTTCTTTTAACATTGTACTTTGAGTTCCTTTTCCCGCTGCGGGAGGAGCTATAAATATTATATTTTTCATACTATCTTAATCTCTTTCTCTTAGCAGTATAACTTCTACTTACTAAACTACTTTCCATTTGTTTATATGTTTCAATTGCAACACCTACAACGATAAGCATTCCTGTTCCCCCAATAGTTACAGCACTTGATAGCTTAAATATTAGTGAGAACAAAACAGGTATAGCTGCAAGTATTACAAGGAATATACTTCCCACAAAAGTAAGTTTTCCCATTGAATTACTAATATATTTACTAGTATCTTCACCAGGTCTTATTCCAGGAATATATCCACCACGTTCATTTAAGTTTTTACTCATTTCATCTGGGTTCATAACCATGAATGTATAGAAATATCCGAAGAATAGAATTAATATTATATATAATAATAAACCTGTTGGTGAATTATATACAATATAATTATTAACAAATTCAATTGCTTTTTGATTCTTTGTAAGTGCAACTATTGTTGCAGGTATTGTTGTAAGAATGGAAGCAAATATTACAGGCATAACTCCTGCAGAGTTAAGCTT
>CAZTTM010000203.1:0-1537 GCA_964616035.1 uncultured Muribaculaceae bacterium | reverse complement strand
CCTTTTCTTCTTATAAACTATTTTTATTAAATAGCAAAGAATAAATGCTTATAGTTAACACTTTTTAATAACTTTATGTAGGCATATACATATAATAAAGTAAAGGATGTGTTATATATGAATAATGATAGAGATATGTACTATAATACATATGGTTATTCTTCTGTCTTTCCAAATCCCATGATGAATAATCAAAATATGCCTATGGCTTATATGAACCAAAATAATGAATTAGAAAATAGACTTAGTCGTATGGAAAGACAAATAAAAAGATTAGATCAAAGATTAAGTAGATTAGAAAACCCTACTAACTATAATCAATACACCGAACCAGATACCTCTATGTATATGATGTAATTAATAAGTACATTTAGTAATAACTACTGAATGTCTTTTTCATAAAAAGCGTTAACTAATTTAGCTAACGCTTTAATTTATCTTCTTCTTTTTACAGTAGGCATTGGTTTATCAAAAGATACTTCATTAAATCTTTCTATTCCCTGTTCTTCACAAAGTTCTAAATACTTATCATCCCATGATAATCTATAAGCATCATTAATATCTAAACCAATTTTACTAACCCATTCCTTAACAACATCTTCCGGATTTCTAGTAGTACTCTTATTTTCTACTTCTATACATACCCCAAAAGGATATTCATCAACAGATATTTCAACATCATCATTTTCAAATACTGTTCTATATCTTTCATAACTTTCAACAACATTAAAATGCATAACATTACTTACTATATATAAAAAATTGTCTATATCAGCAGGATTAATTCTTACTTCCTTCTCTTCTTCTTTATTTACTTCAGTTTCAGTAGTATTCTTTAATCTTCTCTTCCAACTAAGTTTACACTTTGTTTCATTATCATTTGCTGATATTCTTACTCTAAATCTACCATCGATTTCTTGACTATAAAAATCATACTTTTCATCACAATGATTGTACTGAATAGTCTTTTCATAAGTTCTAGGTTGTTCTTTCAAGCCTACTTCTTTTCTTAAATCTTTCAAAATATTTGCTAAATCTTCCGTTGCATAATAAAATCTTACTTCATATTCCATTTATTTTCATCTCCCTACAAAGTTATACTCTTACATGAATAATTATAGCAAAAATAATTTATTTCAAAAAGAATATTATAATAACTACTTGCCATATTTATCATTTTATTGCTTACTTCTTCTAACATATTACGACCTCTTCCGAATTGGTCAGACGCGTCTGACCAATTTAAGATACAGCAATATTTGTTTCTTAAATTAGTGAATTACGGCTGACTAATTTAAATAAATATTTAAAATTATAATTACCCCTCTAATATTAATATTCCGGATTAAATAGTCATTTTACTTCAAAAATATTTAACTTTTTTTATTTTTTGTTATTTGCATTATCTAATGCCTTCTACATACTAGCCTATACACTAATTAACTAAAGACATAATATATATCAGGTGATAAAATATGAATAGTTATGATTATAGTTATGATGATTATATGAATTCAAATTATATGACTGGTATTAA
>CAZTTM010000202.1:0-1568 GCA_964616035.1 uncultured Muribaculaceae bacterium | reverse complement strand
AAAGTTTTAGTATTTAATTTAGGATTTAATAAAAAATCAAAATATGATAACCATCATTGGCTATATTTCCCCGATAAAAATATAAATTTTTATAGGGTAGGTTTTTATGATAACATTTTAGGTTCTGATAAATTAAGTATGTATATTGAAATTGGCTATCCAAAAGATAGTATAATTACTGATGAAGATATAAATAAACAATTAAGATTAACTTTAGATAATTTGAAAAATTGTGGAATAATAGATGACACATTTACTTTAGAGGCATATGAAAGTATTGTTATGGATCCAGCATATGTACATATAGATGCTAAAAATGATTTAAAAGTAAGAGAAATAATGAAAGATTTAGCAAAGAAAAATGTTTATAGTGTTGGAAGATATGGAGCTTGGACATATTGCTCTATGGAAGACTGCATGCTCGAAGCAAAAAAATTGTCTGAAAGAATATAATGGTATCAATATGTTAAAAATTAAGAAATTATTAAGTAAGAGTTATAATAATTTTAATAATATTGAAGAGATAAAAGAAAAAATCAATAAAATGAGTTTTGATTTCACTTATTTAAATGAAAAGTATGAAAAATTAAATAATGAAGTGATTTTATTGAAAAACGAACTTATTGCTAGTAATCAGATTAATGAAGTAATGTTTAAAGACATACAAAAAGAGAGCAAATATTCAAATTTTGAAATGCTAACTTTAGATAGTAATATAAAGCAGAAAAAAGTTTTATTAGTTGGATTTTATGGAGCTCCAAATTTAGGCGATGAATTAATGCTTGAGGTGTTCGTTGAAAAATTAAAGAATGTAGATAATATTCATTTAACTGTTATGTTGTCCGAAAATAAAGAATTTGATATTACAAATTATCAAAGCTTTAGCATTATTCATTATCCTAAAAGTATTTTAGATATTAACGTTTTAGCAAATTATTTTGATGTTGTTATATTTGGTGGTGGGGCACTTTTAGATGACAGTGATTATGATAATTGTAACAATTATTTATCTTTATCAAATACATTAATAAACCTTACAACAAGAATGATACAATTTAATAAAAAAACTATTTTGTATGGGTTAAGTACAAGTAGTTCATTCACAAATGAAAAGTATTTAAATAAACTTAATTTTATTATAAATAATTGTACATATTTTTCACTTCGAGACACTAATAGTCTTAATACATTAATAAAATGTAAAGTAAATGTATCTAAAATTAAAATCGTAGATGATGTTGTCTTTTGCTTAGAAAGAAAAAATAGTTTAGTTAAAAAGAAATCTAGTTTTATAACCATTGGGATAGATTTTATTTGTAAAAATGAAGATTTCGAGTTGTTAAAAAATTGTGTTAAATGGCTTGTTGAATATTTAACAGAAAATAGTTTAAAATATAAAATTGTTTTAATACCTTTTTACGAGTATCAACAAAATGATTCGTTATTTTATAATAAAATAAAAAATGAATTAAAAAATGATAATATTTTTATATTAGATTATCTTTATGGATTTGAAAGTGTAAAAAAAGAATTTAACATGCAAATACTCACAGATATACACGAAAGCT
>CAZTTM010000201.1:0-1572 GCA_964616035.1 uncultured Muribaculaceae bacterium | reverse complement strand
CTGATGATGCATCTTCAGTTAATTATTACTTATCTAGTATTAAGAATATTTCATATACTCCTAGTGAAAATATAGATGATTTAATTACTTTAGTTAATGATGGAGATGTAGATTATATAATAATTCCTAAAATAATGTATTTAGAGGATATATTATCTAATGATTTACATATTGCATATCATTATGGTGATATTAGTAGAAAGTATGTATTAACAGTTAATGATAGTACTTTATATAATATTATGCGTAAGTATTTTATGGTATATAGTGAAGATAAATTAACTGAATCTTATAAGAATAATTTATTAAATGCTGTATTTAATGGTTTAGGAATTACCGAGGAAGAGAAATTAAATTATAATTCTCAAGAATATATATATGGATATGTTATTAATATGCCATATGAAAATACTGTGTCCAAACAATTTGTTGGAACATTATCAAATTATTTAAGTGGATTTGAAGAATTAGCGGATGTTAATTTTAAAGTAGTAGCATATTCAGATATTACATCATTAAGAAAAGATTTATCTGCAGGGTTAGTTGATGTTGTATTTGCTAATTATGCAACTAGTGGTTTAAATGTTGATTTATTAACTACTTCCAGCTTATTTTCTGAAGATTATGTAATATTATCTAAAGAAAATATTAATGTTAATTCAATAAAAAGTTTATATGATAAAGTAGTATATACAGTTAATGGAACATATTTACATAATTATTTAAGCGTTAATAGTATTGCTACAAAAGCATATAACAATACTGATGAATTACTTAGAAATATTGATACTAATGCTATTGTAGCAATGGACAAGGCAACATATATTTATTATAAAGATAAAAAATTATCTGATTATAAAGTAGTATATGAAAGTAGTTTAGATAATGAATATTGTTTTGCAATTAGAGATGTTCAAAAAAATAGAACATTTGCTAAATTATTTGAATATTATGTTTCTTCAATTGATTATAATGATATAAGATATGATTATAATACTGATTTTATTGTTAATACTACTAGTTTATTAGGTAATGTTATTAAATATTTATTAATTGGTATAGTTATTGTAATTATTGTAGTTGTAATAATATTACTTAGTGTTAAGAAGAAAAAAAATACTAAGTTAAGTAAAGAAGATAAATATAAGTTTATTGATATAATGACTTCTTTAAAGAATAGAAATTATTTAAACTATAATATGAAAAAATGGGATGATAATGTTATATATCCTCAGGCAATACTAATTGTTGATTTGAATAATATTAAATATATTAATGATAATTATGGACATGAAGAAGGAGATAATGTCATTAAGAAAGCTGCTAGTGTTTTAATAGTTAATCAAAAAGAAAATAGTGATGTTGTTAGAACTGATGGTAATGAGTTTTTAATATATATGGTTGGATATGATGAGAAGAAAGTTATTGAATATATTAGAAAATTAAATAAGGAATTAAATGAACTTCCACATGAATTTGGTGCGACTATTGGTTATAGTATGATTGTTGATGATGTTAAGACAATTGATGATGCTATAAATGAGGCAACTTTAGCAATGCGTGCAGCTAAAG
>CAZTTM010000200.1:0-1592 GCA_964616035.1 uncultured Muribaculaceae bacterium | reverse complement strand
TTATATAACAAAGCCTATTGATAAGAATGATTTGATGAATAAGATAAATAAATGGGTATAGTGTTAAATATAAGGCATTATTTGGGTAAAATAGTGCTTTTATTGTGGAATAATATGGTGATATTTGATATAATTAAAATTGATTTAGTAGATAAAATGATGTTATTATTTGTTTGGGGCTGAACTGTAGAATAGTTGATAAGATTATTGTTCCGATAAGTAAATATGTAATGATGTAGGATAAATAAATTTAATTCTAATTTTTGCAAGAATAGTGGCATTAAGTATTATAATATCTATGTTGACAGGATAAAGGTGTTAAAAAAATAAGTGATGATATTAAGAGTAATTGAAAAGACTTGATTGAATAAAAAAATAAATTGATTATTAGAAGTAGTTGCGAGTGAGGTTAGTTTATGAAATATATAGTACAAAATAAAAATTCAAATTATAGTCAGGTTATAGATAGTATTATTAATAGTAAAAAGAGGGATATATTTTCATTTTTTAATAGTGAAGAAGTAGATTTACCTTTTAATATATATGTTTATGATAGTAAAGAAGAATTGGTTAAGGGATTAAGAGTAAGAGGCTTTAAAAAGGGCCTTGATTATATGTGCGCTTGTTATAAAGATGAAGATAATTCTCTTTTTGAACCGAAATATAACCCAAATAATGATGAGTGGTCAAAAGATGAATACAAAAATGTAATATTTCATGAACTAATACACGGGATACAATTTACATTGTTTGGAACAACATCGGAGTGGTTAAGCGAGGGTATAGCCAAGTATTTAGATGGTATATATTCTAAAGGAATTAAGTGGTTATTGGATAATTATATAAATGGTAGCTCTATTTCTAGTCAAGATGAAATAGAAAGTGAATTTGGTATGCATGATTATGATAGTTATGACTATGCATATTTAATAGATAATTTAGGTAAAGATAATTTTATAGAATTATTAAAAGATAAGAAACAGATTAAAAATGTAAGGAAAGTTTTATTAGTTAATTCAATTAATTACTATAATGAAAAATATAAAGGAAAAACTAGACATACTAGGTAAAAGTAAATGAAATCTTTCACATTATCTAACAATTAAAGGGATGTTATTATGAATAATAATTTAATGGAAATATTTTGCTTAGAAACACCATCTTTAGAGTACAAGAACGAAATAATAGATTATATAAATGAATTTGTAGAATATAAATCAGACATTAATGGAATTGGATTGTTGGATAAGATACTAGAAGGATATACTTTTGAACAGGCTTTAAAAGATGCTTGAATATGGAAAACAAAGAATATGCAGAAAAAAATGGAAGATGTCAAGCAAAGACTTTTTTGCTTGTTAGAACAAATGATAATAAAATTGTGGGAGCAATCAATGTTAGGTGGAAAATTAGAAAGAATTGAGATTGATCCTTATGATAGAATACTAACAAGTGTATATTTGATTAGTGTAGATGAGTCACTTGAAAAATATAAAGATGAGTATGTTAATTTTATTGACAAAAGTTATGAAAATAATTTTATAAAATGATTAAAAGGAAGGAGAAATGTAATGGAAGATAATAAATTAATT
>CAZTTM010000199.1:0-1603 GCA_964616035.1 uncultured Muribaculaceae bacterium | reverse complement strand
TATGGAGCGGAAGTACCGGCGTATAGAAAAGCGGCGGAGAAGTTTCGGGAGATGGGGTTGAAATAGAGTTTAATATGGCGTTTGAAGCATGGAACAAAAACATATATTAGTTGATAAAATATATGAAAATAAAAAGAAACGAGCACCCCGCTTAGGCAATAGCCGTATGGTAACAAACCCGTTTCTTATTTCTGATTGTAACTTGATAGTTTGGAAAAGTCAATTGAAAATAAAAAAAGAAATGAGCAACTCGCTTGAATTATAAAATCGTACACGACACAAAACCCATTTCTATTGTTATAATACATTAGGTGGTGAATATATGCAAGTGAAATCATTGTTTTTATGAATTATATTTAAATCGTCTGTTGCTTAAGTTTATGGTAGAGTAAATGGAGAACTGCAATGAAAGATAATATTGAAAAATTTAAGAAAAAGTGGATAGAGAATCCATTAGATGAAAAAGGTGTTTTGATGTATATTCCGGTCAGTGAGGTATTTATTTCTGCAAAGTTCGGTACAGGAGAGAATCTTTTAAAAGAAGATATTGCCAGAGGATTTGATGATTATATTTATGTGAGGAAATTGATATTTGATGAAGATGAGATGGTGGAGTTAGATACTGCACAGTTGGATTTTAATAGTGGAACGGAAGATTATTATTTAAATCTGATTCATTTTTGTGAGGAGTCCATTGAAATGATTGGAAATTCTTCGGAGAAAGAATATTGGATTTTGCAGATGATTTAATAATAAACAATGGTTGAAAAATATGCAATACATTGTTATGATAACTATAGGTTGTCTTATATAATCTATAATTAATACATAAGGTAGTGTTTCACGATGAAAAATAAACTTACAGTAGATGAACAAATAAAGGATTTAAAGAAAAAGGGAGTACTTTTTAGTATAATGAATGAAGAAGATGCTAAAAAATTTCTCCAATATAATAACTATTATTTTAAATTAAAATCATATGCAGGGAATTATCCTTTAAATCGTAAAAATAATAAACGTGTAAATCTTGAATTCGCTTATCTCGTAGAATTATCGAAGATTGATATGTATTTTAGAAAGATTATTTTGGATATGTGTCTTGACGTGGAGCATGTGTTAAAAACAAGAATGCTATATGACATTAGTTGCAATGATAAGGAGGATGGATATAATATAGTAAAGAAATATTTTTTTGCATATCCTAATACAAAAAGAGAAATTATAAAAAAGGCGAATTCATATAACTTTACTTCGAATTTAATTGAAAAACATGTGGAAGATGAAGAATTTCCAGTTTGGAGTCTGGTGGAATTTTTACCTTTCGGAATGTTTGTGGAATTATACACAATATATTATCAAGAGTATAATTCGCCAAATTATAGTGCTTATCTTAAGTCTATAAAATTTTTAAGAAATGCAGCGGCCCATAGTAATTGCTTACTTAGTTCGATAGCGGAACCTAAGGGAGAAAAAAAGTTTCAAAAGACAGTTCAGTTGACTAATGCATTGGCAAAAGCAAAAAAAGAGATAAGTGAACATGCTCGTAAAAAATATATGGCTTATCCAACTTTTCATGATTTTGTGGCACTTATTTTTGTATATA
>CAZTTM010000198.1:0-1611 GCA_964616035.1 uncultured Muribaculaceae bacterium | reverse complement strand
ATCTCACTTGTAGGAGGATATTCTACTGCTTTATATTCTGTCTTTTTATATTTATTTATTGAAAGGTCATAATCGTTGTCAACAATTTCTTGTTTAGGTACAAAGAAACTTTGTTCTGTACGTTCTCCACTTTCTTCATTTGCTAGATTGCGGAATCTTTCAATAATATCAGGAATATCATTTTGTTCAATTGGTGATCTCTTATCATCTAATGAATATCCATCTGCTTTCATATCATAGAACCAAACATTATCAGTTCCGCCATTATTTGTTTTTGTGAAAATTAATATAGCAGTAGATACACCAGCATATGGTTTAAATACTCCTGATGGCATTGATATAACTGCTTCAAGACGATTATTATCAATAATCTCTTTTCTTAATTGTTTATGGGCATTTGATGAGCCAAATAAAACACCATCAGGAACAATAGAAGCACAACGTCCACCAATTTTTAAAGATTTTAAGAATAATGCTAAGAATAGTAATTCAGTCTTTTTAGTTGGTGCGATTGTTAATAAATCTTTAGATATTGTTTCTTTATCTAAACTTCCTGTAAATGGTGGATTAGCTAATATTAATGAAAAATTATCTCTTAATGTATTATCTTCAGATAATGAATCCATCCATGAAATATTAGGTGCTTCAACGCCATGTAGCATCATATTCATAGCACCAATTCTAAGCATTGTTTGATCTGTATCAAAACCAGTAAACATATCATTAGTGTAATGTTTCTTATTTTCAGCTTTCATTAATTCTGAAGCATAGTGTTCAGAAACATATTGTGCAGCAGCACAAATAAATCCAGCAGAACCCATAGCAGGGTCACATATATTATCTTTTAATGTTGGTTGCATTAACTCAACCATCATCTTAATAATGTGCCTAGGTGTTCTAAATTGGCCATTAGTACCACTTTGAGCAATTTGTGATAACAAATATTCATATACATCACCCATAATGTCTTTATTATTTAGGTCTAGGTCATCTAGAGCATCAACTACTTTAACTAAGACTCTAGCACTAGGAACCATAAATAAAGCATCTTTCATATATTTAGCGAATGCTGTATCTTTACCTGAATGTAAGCCTTCCTTAATGAATGGGAAGACATTTTCAGTCATATTTTTAAACATTGTGTCAGCATCTAAATGTTTAAATTTAGACCAGCGGCACATTTGATGTTGCTCATCAAAAATTGGGTCAACTACTGGCATATCAAATGCAGCAGCATTAGCTTCTTTCTTTAGTTCATTATCGTCAAGAATCTTAATAAACATTAAATAAGTTACTTGTTCAATAACGGTTAATGGATTTGTTAAACCTGAAGCCCAAAATATATCCCATATTCCATCAATCTTATTCCTTAATTCACCAGTAATCATACATATTCTCCCCTAAATTATTTCTAATATATAACTATGTTAATTATCAGATTTAGATAATTGCTAAATTTATTATAACCCATAGAAAATTTGCTTCTTAAACAATATTTGTTCTATATAAGAAGCAAAATTAATCTATTAAGCCACAATTTCTAGCTTCTTCTATTACTTCTTCATCGCTAAGAAAATATACATTAAGTAAATCTGCCATTGGTCCCATATT
>CAZTTM010000197.1:0-1616 GCA_964616035.1 uncultured Muribaculaceae bacterium | reverse complement strand
TAATCAGGATTACAAAAAGCAGGCATAATTTCTAATAAATCGTTTTCTTTAGCAAGCTTAGCAACTGGACATTCTGTAAAATTATAAGATAAAGGTTTATCATTTTCATATTTATCCAAATTTATTTTATAATCATTCCATCTATTACATCTACATAGTGCTTTTTTAGAAGCAAAATACATAAGTCTTTTAAATAATGATTTATTTATATCTACAAAACCAAGCTTTTTAAAAGATGGTAATAGTATATTTCTTTCAATACTTTCTAATTCCTCTAATGAAGTTTTATCCTTACAGACAACATAATAACTTGCTATAGCAATACAGTCATATGTACCACCTTTACAATTATGAAAATTCTTTTTACCACCTAAATCAGTTCTAAATGATTTTAAAAACTCAACATACTTCTCTTGAACTTTCTTCCATACAATTTCTTGCTCATTTTCTTTATAATGTTTTCTTATTACTTTTTGTATCTCTTTTTTACATTCTTTTGAATATATCACATGACATTTTAAATCTATATCTAAATCTTTTTCCTTTCATCTAATCCTCCTATATTATATAATTATTGAAATTCTCTTTATTAATACTCCAACTAGTAAGCAAACGGGAATACCAATAATCATTCCAATTAAACTACCTTTTATATGAAACATATAATCATGATATGCATCTACTAAATCATCTGTACCTGGTATTATAAATCTCTTATTATGGCAAAAATAAAGACAATCCAGTATAAAGGCATCATACCAATCAATTATAGACCATATACCATAACTTATCATAAAACCAGATGAAAAAATTCTCGCTTCATTAAATCTATATATAACATAAACAAATATAATTAAAAATAAAATAGCAGCTAAAGACTTTCTTATTAAAACTTTTTTAGACATCGGTAATTGCTCATCATTTATTAAATTAAGTTTTTTACATCTTTCTATTATCTCAGGAGGATAATCATTTATCGTATTTAATGGATTTATGGACATTATTAATACTAATATAGTAAAAATTATTATCTCAATTATTGATTCAATTATAAATACTTGCATATTTATAGTTTACAATTTACTATTCTCTATAATTATTTCTTTTACTCACGCCTCATAAACATAACCCAAATAATACTCCACAAGAAATACCAACTGGAATTCATACCTCTAAAGAATTACTTAAATAACCAATTATACTTCCTAACAGCAGACCAATTCCAGTGCCTAATAAAACCTTATTAAATTTCTTCATATAAAAATCGCCTAAAATTATTTTTCTTTATTTTTTGCTATATATCTTGCAAATAATATAATACCAATTAAATTACTTGCAATTGATATACCTAACAAAAGCCCGCTACTAAAATCACCAAAATTACTACTAGATTCACCATTACAAAATCTAATATGTGCTAAATATAATAAATTACCTAACACTATTAGAAAAATACCTGTTTTTAACTTTTGCACTTATATCCCCTCCTCCATAAACAATTATATCACTATTATCATAAAAAAAAGCAATAAAACAAATGCTAAATAAAAAGAAAAAAAATAGAAAGCTCAAATGAAAAATTAAATTGACCGAAATAAAAAAATATTGTAAAATAA
>CAZTTM010000196.1:0-1625 GCA_964616035.1 uncultured Muribaculaceae bacterium | reverse complement strand
AGTATTTATTCTAATAACATCACTATCTGCTAAATACCAATGTCCCCCTTCTAAATTACTAACTAAGTCATTACTACAGTCCCCAATACCATTACAAGAATAAACTTTATCACTAGTAGATATAGTATTCTCACTAAATCCCGTTAAATAAAAATATCTATAATAATCATCACCTAAAGTATTATATAATATTTTAATATTAACACTTTGTACTTTCTTACTCATATCATCAGAAGAAATAGATACACCTGATTGATACCCACAATCAACTTCTGATAAAATACTATCTTCAAAAGAAAAACTAGTCTCTTTTATAACTTTACTATCTTTATCCCTAACAATTTTAATCATTGTACCATTATTTAAATCATCATACTTATTTATAGTATCTTCATTAAAATAACCTAACTCAATCATATTACCAAGTGATATACAACTATATTCATAATCACCACTAGTATTCCAATAACTAGATACTTCATCAGTATATGATCTAGCTACAGTCTTAATATTATTATAAGCAATTAATTTAGTATCTTCTTTAGCACTATTAATATTTTTCATAACTAAATATACTGTAATACTAACTATAATACCAAGTATAACTATTGTACTTAATAATTCCACTAAAGTAAAACCATTCTTCTTTCTCATAACAACCTACTTTCTATCTACCATAATTATAAAATAAAAAAATAACATTATCAAGCATTATTTTATTTTATCATCCTCATAAAAACTATAATAACAATTATTCCCTATTATTAAATGATCTACTAATTTAATAGAGTGCATTATCCCTATTTCATATATATTTCTAGTAATCAATATATCTTCTTTACTAGGAGTAGGATCACCAGATGGATGATTATGAATACATATAATTGCTGATGCTGATAACAAATAAGCTTCTTTAAATATTTCTCTTGGATGAGCAATAGACTTATTAATACTACCTACAAATAATTTCTTCTTTCCTAAACACTTCTTCTTATTATCTAAATAAAGACAATAAAACTCTTCTTGATAAGAATCTCTAAATAAATAATTAAAATATTTTATAATCTTATCTGGACTATTACATACTAATAAATCTTTATCTAATACCTCCTGATATATTCTTCTACCTAATTCAATAACTGCTTTTAATTCAATAGCTTTAACCTTACCTATACCCTCTACTTGTTCTAAAGTATTTATCCCTATATCTTTTAAATTACTAACATCTCCTATAACACTAAGTAAATTATAAGATACTTCTTTAACATTATATTTCTTAGTACCAGTCTTTAATATTATAGATAATAATTCTTCATTAGATAAACTCTTTTCTCCATAAATTATTAATCTCTCTCTAGGTAATTCTACCTTAGGAATATTCTTTAGTTTCATACCATCACCCTATAATAGATATATCATAACTAATAAAATAAATCTATAAAATTAACTAAAAAAGATATAGACTATTAAATCTATATCTTATACATTCCTTATTCTTCAATTTGAATATATTTCTTTTCAGGTAATTCTTTCTTTTCATCCTTTTTAGGAATAGTTAGCTTCAAAGTACCATTCTTAAATGTTGCCTTAATTTCTTCATCAGTAATATTATTACCTATATAGAA
>CAZTTM010000195.1:0-1636 GCA_964616035.1 uncultured Muribaculaceae bacterium | reverse complement strand
ATGGTATGATTGATATAATATTTGGTACACATAGATTACTAAGTAATGATATACAATATAAGGATTTAGGATTGTTGGTAATAGATGAGGAGCAGAGATTTGGTGTGACGCATAAGGAAAAGATAAAGAGGTATAAGTCTAATGTTGATGTTCTTACTTTGTCTGCTACTCCAATACCTAGAACATTACAGATGTCAATGTCAGGGATTCGTAGTCTTTCACTTATAGAAACTCCTCCTGCACTTAGATATCCAATTCAGACTTATGTTTTAGCGGAAAATAAGTTAATTATAAAGGATGCTATATATAAGGAATTATCTAGAGGTGGTCAGGTATTTATTCTTTATAATAGAGTTGAAAGTATTGAGAGTAAAGTTTTTGAAATAAAAGATTTGGTACCAGATGCTAGAATCGATTTTGCACATGGTAGAATGACTAAAGATGCTTTAGAGAATAAGATGATGAAGTTTATTAATCATGAATATGACATTATGGTATGTACAACTATAATAGAGACAGGTATTGATATTCCTAATGCTAATACTTTAATTATTATTGATGCTGATAGATTTGGTTTATCACAATTATATCAATTAAGAGGTAGGGTTGGTCGTAGTACTGTAATTGGTTATTGTTATTTAATGTATGATAAGAATAAGATGTTAAATGATATTGCAATTAAAAGATTAGATACTATTAAAGAGTTTACAGAACTTGGTAGTGGTTTTAAAATTGCTATGAGAGATTTATCAATTAGAGGTGCTGGTGATATATTAGGTCGTGATCAATCAGGCTTTGTTGATACAATTGGAATTGATTTATATTTAAAGATGTTAAATGAAGCAGTTAGAGCTGCTAAAGGTGAAGAAGTGGTTGCAGAAGAAGATAACAGTATTAAAAAAGATAAACAGTTAATAGAGGTATCTACTCATATTGATAATGATTATGTATCTGATACTGAACTTAAGATTGAGATTCATAGGAAGATTAATGAAGTTGATTCTAAGGAGAAATTTGATTTAGTTAAACATGAACTTGAAGATAGATTTGGTAGCTTGAGTGAAGAACTTATAATATATATGTATGAAGAATGGTTTGAGTATTTAGCAGGTAGTTTAAATATTACTAATGTTGTTAATACTAAAAATTATATAGATATAGAATTACCTGAAGATTTATCTAATAAGATTAATGGTGAAGAGTTATTTAATGAAACATATAAATTATCTAAGATGCTTAGATTGAGTTATAAGAATAATTGTATTCATGTGATATTTGATATTGTTAAGTTAGATAAACATTTTATATTATATTTAATTGATTTGTTAATGATTATTAAAAAAATGATAGATAATAAATAATTGCTGGTATATTTTTACAGATTTTGATAATAGTATTATCAGAGAGGTGAGTTTTTTGAAAACAACTGGCGTTATTAGGAGAATTGATGATTTAGGTAGAATTGTAATTCCTAAAGAAATTAGAAAAAATTTACGTATTAGTAATGGAGATTATTTGGAGATATTTGTTGATGAAGATATGATAATGTTAGATAAATATTCTCCTATGAAAAGTATTGGAGAGGTTGCTAGTAAGTATTGTGAATCTTTTTATCAAATACTAAAACATAATATTA
>CAZTTM010000194.1:0-1645 GCA_964616035.1 uncultured Muribaculaceae bacterium | reverse complement strand
GCACTAACTATTAAAGTATTAAATATTGGATTAAAAACTAAAAAAGGAATGAGATCAACACATGTTCTATATTTTTCTCCTAGGAATAAAACAAAAATGTTTCTAAACATAATGACATTAATCCCAACAAAAAACATGATTATTGTCATATATCTGTTGCCATTTTGAATCAATGTTTTATCTTCTGAGGATGAAGAATAACTTTCTGTTTGGATAGGTTTCCATATGATATTGAACGTTGTTTGGATTATCGCAAACAATCCGACAATAGAAAAAGCAGAGGTATATATGCCAACATCATATTCGCTAAAATTATTTTCAATAATCATCTTGTCAACAACGTCATATACTGAATAGATTATAAAATAAACATAAATTGGTAAAGAATAATTAATTATTTCCTTGGTGTTTGAAGGAAAAGTTGTTTTTGAGAAATTCCAATATTTTTTAGTCGAAATTGTTCCCATTAATGTAGATATTAAAGTTGATAGAATAGTAACAGTAACTAAGATTAATAAACTATTATTGTTTATTGTTTTTATTAAGCATATACCGAGAATACAATATATTGATTTTTGAATTACTATAGACAATGAATAAACACCACTTTGTTTAGTGTTTTGTAACATCTCCGTAGAAATTGCATTCCAAACAGAAATAACTGAATTTATACATAATAAAATAAACAAAAACAAAGAGTAATCTATTTTGATTAAATTACATTTAAACAGAATAATCGCAACTATTGAAGCAATAGTTGCTACAGCCATCGGAATACAAAAACATAATTTTAATAAACCTGATTTCTCTTTATCATTATCATATTCATAAAAAAATCTAAATAACGATTCATTTAATCCAAAGTATGAAAATGCCGCGATAATGCCAGTATAGGTGGTAAACATTTGGAATTTACCATAATCAACTGGATCAACGACTCTAGTTATTATTGGGGTTGTGAATAGGCTCAATAAAATATTAATCACTGTTCCTAAACCAACTTGAAAGAAACTCTTTAAAATATTCATACCATTTATATTATAATTTAAACTCATCTTAAACTATAGACTGATATCAATTACAAAAATTAAATTATGCTATACTGATTTAGATGAAAACCTTTATTTCAATTATTATTCCGGTATATAACACCTATGAAAAATATTTAATAGAATGCTTAGATTCTTTTAAATTACTTGATTATGATAACTATGAAATTATTGTTATAGATGATGGTTCTAATCAAGAAACTAAAGATATACTTGAAAGATATAAAGATGATTTAAAATTAAATATCATTCATCAAAAAAATAAAGGTATTAGTGCTAGTAGATTAGTTGGTATTAATATTTCTAAAGGTGAATATATTTTATTTATTGATAGTGATGATATTATCGATAAGAATGCTTTAATATATCTAGATGAAATAATAAGAGAATATAAACCAGATATAATCACTAGAAATAATAAAAGATTTAAAGAATCAATTAATAATATTACCTATCAAGATCATTTCATGAATGAAGGTATAGTTGATAAAAACACTGCTTTAAATGAACTATGTAAGTTACATATAAATTCTATCGGTAATAAGATATGTAAAAAAGAGTTGTATAAAGATATGGACAAATTCATTGATACATCT
>CAZTTM010000193.1:0-1659 GCA_964616035.1 uncultured Muribaculaceae bacterium | reverse complement strand
AATAATAAATCAATATCTTCTTTAGCAGAATTTAGATATGAATTATATAAATATGAAGTGGGAGATAAAATAAATATAACTTATATTAGAAATAATAATGAAAAAACAACAAGTATTACACTAGGTAAAAATCAATAATAACATTTTATGAAAATGGCATAATTGATAAAAGAATTGTAAATAAAGATTATGTAAGTATTTTCAATTGTTTTATGGTCAAATGTTATAATTATGATGATTGATTTAATAAATGATAATGGTTGTTATAGATAACATGATGTATAAAAATAGAACTTAGTAAAATCTAAGCTTTTTAAGTTTTTAGTTGATATGATTTCAAAGTGCAATATTTGCACTTTAGAAGAATAAGCAATTATAAATATTATTAAAAGTAAGCCAATGTAGTAATTGATTTGTCAAAAGAATCTATTTTCTATTTTTATTTGATAAATTGATTTATTTTCATCAGTACCTATTTTTACAATTAGTACACTTATAAGCTTAGGACATTTGACTTATTTCAATTAATTTTTTATTGTGTGAGATACAAGAACAAATAGTTTTTCTATTATCTTCATTCATATGTTTTATGGCTATAACCACAGAGAAACATTAAGTATATTATACTATAATCAGACTTAATTCCGTTAATTTTTTTAAAGCGAACTCCAAGTAAAAATTAACATTTGTAAATATATTTAAGTAAAGCTAAAGACTTTTCGTCAGAAATTTGATACAATATAGCTTAGAAAAGGAGTACTAATGAGATTAAAAAATGTAAAAGGTGCTAATGAAATAATTATAAAAGGTCGATATTATGTTATGGATCCCTTTATAAATAAAGGTAATTGGAATAAAGTATTTAATAATAATAATCCAATATATATAGAAATAGGTATTGGTAAAGGTAAGTTTATTGTGGAAAATGCAATAAAGTATCCTAATATAAACTTCGTTGGAATAGAAAAATATGATAGTGTTTTAGTTCGGGCTATTCAAAAGTCTAATGAATTAGAACTTAATAATTTAAAATTAGTTAGAATGGATGCTAAAAGAATCGAAGAAGTGTTTGATCATGAGGTTGATAGAATCTATTTAAATTTTTCTGATCCTTGGCCTAAGGATAGGCACTACAAAAGAAGATTAACAAGTTATGTTTTCTTAGATAAATACGAACATATTTTTAAAGATAATAAATATATAATAATGAAAACAGATAATATTGATTTATTTAATTTTTCGTTAGAAAGTTTAACAAATAATGGCTATAATATTGAATTTATTACTAATGATTTACATGGTTTAAATGATATAGATAATATTATGACTGAGTATGAAGAAAAATTTAGTAATAAAGGTATAAAAATAAATAAATTAATAGCAAGAAAGGAATAATTATGATATATGCTAAAGATATAATAAAATTATGTAATGGAGAGGTTCTAGGTAATAAAGAAATAACTCTAGATAACTTTATAACTGATTCAAGGAAAGTAGAAAATGGAGATGTTTATGTAGCTATCGTTGGTGAAAATAATGATGGTAATAAATATGCTGGAAGTGCTTTAGAAAATGGTGCTAAAGCAGTTATAATAAGTGATTGTAAATATTTTGATATTAATAAATATCAGGATAGATGTATTATAATAGTACCAGATA
>CAZTTM010000192.1:0-1661 GCA_964616035.1 uncultured Muribaculaceae bacterium | reverse complement strand
ATTTTACTTTATCACCTTTAATTAACTTGATATGGATCATCTACTGTTCCACTACCTATCATTTCAGTACCGGGGGCTAAAGAAACAGAAGGACGCACGCCGGGAGCCGAAAAACCGACACCGTCGCCGTCGAGACTGCCAACAGAATAGACGTCGAACCCGACCGCACCGTCGTCGTCGAAATCGCCAGGCGACCCGGCCCACCAATAATTCCCAGTATAAAGATAATAACTATCATTTGATGTTCCACTTCTAGCACCTGATAACATTATTTCATCTGAAGTTAGTAAACCGACTGGATAAGTTAAAGAGCCATTTCCATTACTTGAACTAATTGTAAATTTATCTATATCACGACTACATGACAAACTAGGACTTGGTGCATCAAATGCACCTGCACGACTAATACTAGAAAAAATTAAATAAGGCAACTCATCACCTTCAGTTGTAACTCCACCATTTGGGTTCCAACCACCCTTTGAGTATATACTTCTATCGTTACACCATACTGTATCTTCTAATTTATTTGTATAATTAGTCATATTATTACTATACCAATTATCTATAACAGTCTTTATTCTAGAGTTATTTGTATTATAATCTAACATTTTGGATAAAGCATCTTCTACCTTCTTACCATCGGTTAAAGTTATATAGAACGCAGTGCTATTATCAGTAAAATAAACATAATATACACTACTACAAGTTTTTTCTGTACTTAAACAACTATAATGATGATTATATATTCCATCACTTGTATTATAGATACTAGACCAACTATTACTTGTAATTGTATCTGTTAAAGTATAAGTACCATTCTCATGCGTCACATCATTACCATAATAATATGTATCTGTTATACTACTCATAATCTTACTTCTCCACGAGTAAACTGTTCCATACATATAACCTACATATGCCGATGAATTATAATTAGTATTAAATGCACTAGTACTTATTTGAGTACTATTTCCAGTATTATTACAAGTACCATTCGATGGTTCTCCATTATATATAAGTTTTATACCTCCTGTTTCTGTTGTTCTCACTATCTTCCAACAAAAGTTTGCAAATAAAACATTGTTATTATCTACTGCACCTCTATAGTAATATATTGGATAAGTATCATTCTCAGTTCCACTTCTTATATATATACCTTTCCCATTAGTATCAGATGATATTTGATTGAAATTTATATTTGTATCTAATGTAGCATTATTTTTTAACTTAGTACTTACAAAATTTTCAGAAACTCCAAAAGTAACAGTACCTCCAAATTTACCTTTATCAGTATTTCTTTGATCTGCATCTATTTCACTTATCCATACTCCTATATACCAAGTTTTAGTCTCATTAGTTTTAAGAGTTAAACCAGATACTAAGGTAGATTTAATCATACCATTAGCACTACTACCATCTTTAACAGATGTAGCAGTTGATAACTCTTGCCATTTTAGATTATTATATACTCCTCCATTAGTTGCATATAATTCTATAGTACCCTTTAAATTCTTTAAAGTAGAACCTTGATTAGTTAAAGTAATCTTATATACTTGACAAGATAAATTACCTTTGCTATCTACACATGCTCTAATACCACCTTCACCATTTATTGCATTATTTAAAGCATTATCCATCATAGGTACCATATCAGTATTTGT
>CAZTTM010000191.1:0-1666 GCA_964616035.1 uncultured Muribaculaceae bacterium | reverse complement strand
CTTTAACTATATAATTATAACATATATATTTATTTTCTAATAGGATAACTATTAAATTCTTTAGTTATTAATTCATTATCTTTAGTTATTATAGCATAATTACAGGTTATTTTAAATTCTAAATCTAATAATTTTGATATGTTTGGTTTATAGTTAGATATTAATTTAATATTAATATTTTTCTTAATATTATTTAAGTGTTTTCTTCCTTTATTATTAAAACCTTGTATTCTAATATAATCAATATTAATATTATTGTTATCTATTTTTTTATAATTATTTAAGATATGGATAAGCATTCTATTAATACGATTATACGTATATCTTTTAGTTTTAATATTTTTAACTAACTCTTCCCAAGTATTAGATTTGTATATATATTTTTTTATTCTATTTTCTATACCTTCTTCTATTGTATGAAATTCATTTAGATTATTAATATTATTTATTATTTGTAATCTTAGTAGAGAATATAAATAGTTATAATCTATTTTTATTAATTTATTAATACTATTATTAGCTATATAGTTAGATATATCTTTATCTTCATTATATAGTTTTCTTATTAAAGAGGCATTGACAATATTACTATTATCTAAAGTATTTGAGTGATAATTATTTGTTCTTTTAATAGATAATGGGGTAATATTATAGTTATATTTATTTATTACTTTTAAGTATGATAAAGCTAGTAGATCATTAGGGGTATTAATATTAATATTAGTTATATCATATAAGGCTTTAGACATAGCAGTAGGATAGTTATATCCTTTATTTAAATATTCTTTTACTTTATTATGATAATTGGTATCATTATTACTAATATTTGCTAGTTTCTTTAGTGTATCTATATCATTACTTTCACTGCCAAATGCTAGTGTATCAATATTTAATTTATTTAATATTTCAATAGCACCTTTAGCAAAGATATCTGATGATTGAGTAGCATATGGATAGGGAAGTTCTACTACTAGATCAATATTATTTTCTAGACAGATTAATGTTTTATTATATTTATTAATGATAGATATATCTCCTCTTTGAGTAAATGAAGATGAGATTATTGCAATAATAGTACTATTAGGATATATTTTTTTTATTTCATTTATTTGATAAATATGCCCTAGATGAAAGGGGTTATATTCCGCTATAATACCAATTATTTTATTCATATAAATCACCAAATCAAATATATCATATTTATAGATTATTAACAATAAGTAAAAAAGAAGATAATAAAAATAAATTTACTAAATAAAGAAGTAAAGGTAAAAGTTTTATGGAATATTATAATTGAGGGGATGATATTTAATGGAATAAAATATATGATAATTATATTAGTGAGTTTGATAATACAACAAATGGTATTACTGTGCCGTATAACTATGGTGAAAGTTTATTAAAAAATAAAAATGTATTGCTTAGATATGTTGATAATAATATTTTTGAACTTGGAATTGCTAATATAAATACTGTTAATAATTTAACTGTTCAGTGTTATGATTTAGAAAGAACAATATGTGATATTATTAAAGATAAAAATTGTATGGATAAAGAAATCTATGCTAAGGCATTAAAAGAATATGCAAAAAGTAAAGATAAAAATTTTTAAAAATGACTAAAGTTAAAATCATAGTATTTATTCTTATAAAGTAGTATAATATTT
>CAZTTM010000190.1:0-1674 GCA_964616035.1 uncultured Muribaculaceae bacterium | reverse complement strand
TCTTCATCAGTAATATTATTACCTATATAGAAACTTCTAGAACATTCACCATAGTATCTTTCTTTTCTAACAAACTTGCCTTCTTCTTTATCTTCTTTCTCAGTATTAGTTTTAGCATGTATATTCAAGTACCCATCCTCAACACTAATCTTTATATCTTCTTTATTATATCCAGGTAAATCAACCGCTAATAAATATTCATTATCCTTCTCTTTAATATCAGTTTTCATTACCTTACTTCCCTCTTCTGAAAAGAATGGGTCAATTCTAAACATATCCTCTAATAAATCAAATTCATTTCTTCTTCTTGGTATCATCATCATATTAATCATCTACCTTTCATCTTATGTGTTGACACCACATGTAAGAGACTTTTCTATCTCATTACAAATATAATTATAGCACTTATTTTAGCAATGTCAATAGTAGATTGCTAATTTATTTAAAATATTTTTAATTTACTATATATGGATCTGTAGATGTACCACTACCACTAGTTATTGATGTGCCTGACTTAAGAGATATTACAGGGCGAATATACACACTATTCGAAACTGCACCAAGACCCGAGGAAAGTCCATAAAGGCAATAAGCATATATATAATAAGAATTAGGAGACAAAGTCCACATCCATAAATCAGTTAAATAAGACGAACGGTTATTAGCCCAATATTTCTCTCCAGCATAAGACATTTCATCAGCAGTTATTAATCCAACCGGATATGTTAAATCTCCATTACCATTATCTTCACTAACTGTAAACTTATCCTTAGTATTTTGACATTTTAAAGTTGGAGTTTTATTTGTAAACAATCTTGTAGATGAGCCAAATGTTAATTTTGTGCCACTTGCTGTATAACTACGGTCATTGCAAAACACCATATCTTCTAATTGTGCAGTATAACTAGTCATATTATTTGAGTACCATGTATCTATAAAAGTCTTTACTGTTGAATCAGTTGTGTTTTCTGTATCATCTATACTACTTCCATACATATATCCAACATATTTAGCATCATTTTTAGATGAATTAAATGGTGAGTTGCCTATTGAAGAAGCACTTCCAGTATTATTACACTCTCCATTTGAAGGTACTCCATCATAAATAAGTTTAACACCACCTGTTTCCGTAGTTCTAATTATTCGCCAACAAAAGTTAGCAAATATTAATCTATTTTCTACATTACCCCGATAATAATATACAGAATTGCCACTATCAGTATCAGTTGTAGTATATATACCATTAGTATTAGTTGCTTCCGAGGTTTTACTAAAATCTATTGTAGTAGTTGTATCAGCACTATCTTTTATTAAATTATATAAAGATATATATCTATCTGCTTCAGTTGTTAAACTAGGATTATTACTAGATGTTCCTTTTATATTAACTGATATATTACCTGATAAGTTTTGGGTTTCTGACTGAGCTAACCATATATATAAATAATATGTTTTTGTATATGTATTATCTGTTTGTGTTATATTATCATAATCATTTTTTATTAACCAAATATCACTACCTGCTGATGCATTACCAAATGTCCCACTGGCAACTAAACCATCAGCACAACTATCCGCTACTGTCGTTAAAGCATACCTCATAGTATTTCTTTTAAAATCATCACTTAATGCTGTAATATTCATACCAATACTAAATGATACCTTACCACCAGA
>CAZTTM010000189.1:0-1675 GCA_964616035.1 uncultured Muribaculaceae bacterium | reverse complement strand
AATGATTGAATTAGACTTAAGAATGTAGAATATGAAAAAACAAATTATCAACATAACTATAAGTTCATTACTAGCATTTATAATCTTAAATGCTTTTTGTTTTTTCTATTATAATGTACCAATACATAGTAAAAGTGTTGATGGGGCAAGTGACTATGTATGGGAAAAAAATAAATATTATTGTTCAGCAACCGAGGGAATAAGTTGGGGAAAAACAAATAACGAAGGTTACTTTAATATAAGTGATTATGAAGGTGATGTTGATATCTTAGTTATGGGGTCATCTCATTTACAAGGCTTATCAGTTAAACAAGAAGACAATGTTTCTACTATACTAGCCAATCTAACAAATAAGAATGTTTATAATATTGCCATCGCTGGACATAATTTTAAAGTATGTACCGCAAATTTAGATAATGCCTTAAATAAATATAAACCAGATATTGTTGTTATTGAAACTAATCGCATAATCTTTAGTTTAGAGGAAATAGAGAAGACTATAAGTGGACAATTAAGCGAAATATCATCCTCTGATAACAAGATAGTAAACTTTCTTCAAAAAAGCGATTTCTTACGTCTAACATATTCACAATTAGAGAATTTTATTAATAACTCAAAAGATAGTTTATCTTCAAGCAAAAATTCTTTTAATGTAGAAAATACTAATAGACTATTAAAATATATTAGCGATATAGCTAATAAATATAATACAAAGGTGATTATTTTATATAATCCAACTGTTAGTTTAAACGAGGATGGAGCTCTATTGGCAAATGGTGATATAGATGTAAGCAATAGTTTTGAGAATTTGTGTTATGAAAATAATTTAAGTTTTATTGATATGTCTAATAGATATCAAGAAGAATATAAAAAGAATTATACTGTTCCAAGTGGTTTTATTAATACTGCTGTAGCATCAGGGCATATTAATAAACATGGTCATCGTATGATTGCTGAAGAACTATATAAAGTGATAGAGGAGATTGAATAATGTCTTTTATATCTATACCATTTTTCATATTCTTTATATTAGTTCTATTAATTGGTTTTGTAATCCAAAAGTTTTTTCCAACAAAAATATATAACTTATTCTTACTATTATGTAATTACATATTCTATAGTTATTACAACTATAAGTTTTCTTTTCTACTATTGATAGTTACATTAATAATATTTATATGTGCTAAAAAGAATAATAAAGTTTCTTTCTATATAGGAATCATATCTTCTTTATTTCCTTTATTATTTTTTAAATATTCTAATTTTATATTAAGCAATTTATATTTAAATGTTCTTGATATTGCTATGCCTTTAGGAATATCTTTTTATACCTTTGAGGCTATTAGTTATTTAGTTGATGTAAAAAGAGGAAAATATGAAACTGAGGATGATTTTGTAATATTTGCCTTATATTTAAGTTTCTTTCCTAATATTGCTTCTGGGCCAATAGAAAGAGCTAATAATTTATTAGTTCAGTTTAAAGAAAATAGAAAGATAAGTTTAGATAATATTAAGATTGGTATTCAAATTATAATCTTTGGTTTATTTAAGAAGATGGTAATTGCGGATAGATTAAGCATTTTTGTTGATGATATATATCATTCACCAAAGGCTTTTAATTGGATGACAATATTGCTGGCAATCTTTTCTTATTCAATACAAATATATATGGATT
>CAZTTM010000188.1:0-1675 GCA_964616035.1 uncultured Muribaculaceae bacterium | reverse complement strand
ATGTTATCAACAAAGTGTTTTTAACAAAAAGTCAAGACTTTAATTTTGTTTCAATTCTTGAGATAATATTGATACAAGGTTGTGATAAATATGGTTGAGACATCATTATCAAGATTACAAAAACAAGTTACAAGACTTGAAAAAGATAATCTTAGGCTTAGAGAATTATTAGAAGATAGAAAAACAAAACAAGAAAACGCTGAAAAGTCATTAAAATATTATAAAGAAAATCTTGAAAAAATAGTTAACGAAGCAGTTAGAAAAGCAACAGAGCCATTAATTAAAGAAATTAATACTCTTAAGGAAGAAAATGAACATTTAAAGCGAATTTTAAATCACGATAGCAATAATAGTGGTACACCAACTAGTAAAACAAAAATTGGCGGAGAAAAAAGAGTCCCAAATTCACGTGAGAAAAGCAATTTAAAAAAAGGAGGACAAAAAGGCCATGCAAAACACAAATTAGAAAGATTTAAAGACGAAGAAATTACTGATACATACTCATATGTTGTAGATAATCCGATATGTAAAGCATGCGGAGGAAAATTAAAATATGTTGGAAAAAGAACAAAAGATGAATTTGATATTGAAATTAGATTAGTAAAAAGAAGAAACGAATTTTATGAATATGTATGTAGCTGTTGTAAAAGAGAAGTAAATGCACCAATCCCATTAAGATTAAAAGAAGAAAATCAATATGGAAGCGGTGTACAAGCATTAGCATTATCATTAGTTAATGAAGGTTTTGTATCATTCAAAAGAACAAGAGAGTTAATTAGTGGATTTACAAATCAAGAGTTAAACATGAGTGAAGGATATATAGCTAAACTTCAAAAGAAATGCTATTCGAAGTTAGAAGATTTTGATAATGAACTTCAAAAAAAACTTCTAAAAGAAGCCATAATACATTGGGATGATACAACAATTAGCATTAATGGAAAACAAGCGTGTTTAAGATTTTATGGTAATGAAAAAATCAAATACTATAAAGCACATGAGAAAAAAAATAAAGAAGGTATAGATAAAGATGGAATATTACCATTTTTGCCTCAAACCACAGTCGTTGTCCATGACCATAATTTAGTTAATTATAATGATGATTATGATTTTACGAATGCTGAATGTTGCGTACATTTATTACGAGATTTAAAAGAACTTAATGAATGTTTACCAAGAGAATGGATAGATAAGTTAATCAAATTATTTATTGATACCAATAACAAAAGAAAAGAATATATTAATCAAAATATTCTTGTATTTGATTATGAAGTGACTGATAAAGTTATTGAAGAGTATGATGAAATAATAAAAGAAGCAAAAAACAATAATTTAAAAGACTTCAATAGTTATTATGGTAACGATGAAAAAAGGATGATTAAAAGACTAGAAAATTATAAAGAGAACTATTTATTATGGGTATTGAGATTTGATGTTCCATTCTCAAATAATTTGAGTGAAAGAAGTTTAAGAAATACCAAAACTAAAATGAAAGTATCTGGACAATTTTCTAACATACAAAATGCTGAATACTTTGCAAGAATAAAATCATATATTGAAACTTGTAAGAGTAATGATATTAATCCTCATGAAGCTTTAAAAAGATTAATTGAAGATAATCCTTATACATTAGATGAAATGAAAATAAGCTAAGAAAAACTTAGTTTATTTGTAGTGA
>CAZTTM010000187.1:0-1686 GCA_964616035.1 uncultured Muribaculaceae bacterium | reverse complement strand
TTACATAAACACCGTAATCTTTATCCAGTGCCTTAATAGTCAGATTCTTACCACGTTTTGTAATAATTGCATGTTTCTTACAAACATTAGCACTCTCCAAAACAATATCTGAATTAGGCAAACTCCCTACAATATATTCACCATCACCATTAAACTGATAACATTCATAACTCTTAATCTTATCATTACAAACTAAAATAAATTCATATATAAAATTATTTTTATTATTAATCTTAATAACATATAATTTATTTAAAAAAAGAGGGGCAAATTTTACGGTATTATTATTCTCTATAATCTGGCACTTATTATTACTAACAAAATTCCATGCTTTATTAACAATCTCAATGGATAATAAATCTTCTTCATTACCATATTCATCAACATCTTTTATATAAAAAGCATCTCTAGAAGTACCAGAAAAATAATATTTACGTAAATTATCCTTCTTTAAAATTATAATTTGCATATTTATCAACCTCTTTTTTTATTCTATTTATTTAGTTTCTATTAAACCATAATTACCATCTTTTCTCTTATACAAAACATTAATATTACCAGTTTCCACATCTTTATAGGCAAAGAAACTATGTCCTAAAAGTTCCATCTCTAAAATAGCCTCTTCTGAATCCATTGGCTTCATCTCTATCTCTTTATGTTTAACTATAACATCATTATTTTCTTCATCTTCATCTATTTCATAATCAAAATTAAAATCTTTATATTTATTATCAATATTTTGTTTCTTTAATTTTGTCTTATTTTTTCTTATTTGACCCTCTAACTTATCTACTACCAAATCAATAGCAGCATATAAATCATTATTCTCTTCTTCACTTCTAAGAATATATTTATCAGTAGGAACAGTAACCTCAATTATTTGTCTATTCCCTTTAACTTTAAGTAATACATTAGCATTTATATCACTATCCTTAAAATACTTATCAAGTCTTCCTATCTTATCTACTACATAATTTCTAATAGCATCAGTTATCTCTAACTTATCTCCTCTAATATTTAGTTTCATATATATCATCCTTTCTATAATAAAAATATCTATATTGATATAATTATTTACTATATATAATCCTACAAATAAAGTATATCATCAATTTATCTTTTTGTAAAATAATATATAATAAAAAGATTAAAAAATTTTTATATATTTAATCTATTCTATAACATATGGACTAGTTGCTGTACCACTACCACTAGATAATACTGTGCCTTTCTTTAAAGATAATACAGGGCGTCCAACAAACGAAGCTACAACATCATCGGTACTAAAGTTCCCGGAAGAAAACAAGTTAAATTCATCAACACTCAAATTATGAAAAAGAGATGGAGAAAAAGAGCCATTATATACCCCATTATATAGATAATATGAAGTATTTGTATACCAAACCACTCCACCAGCATATGCCATTTCATCAGCAGTTATCATACCTACAGGATATGTTAAACTACCATTCCCATTATCTGTACTAACTGTAAACTTATCTACTTGTCTTGGGCACACCAAACTAGGCTTTTTATTTGATAACCTTTGCGCACTACTAAAATATAACCATTTATCATAATTACTATAGTCTTTATTCCAACCACTTGTATCAAAATTATAATATGTTCGGTCATTACAAAAGCCTATATCTTCTAATAGCGATGTATAACTTGTCATATTAGTTT
>CAZTTM010000186.1:0-1697 GCA_964616035.1 uncultured Muribaculaceae bacterium | reverse complement strand
GGCTTTACGATTTGCTTCTGCTTGGATATTATCCATAGGATTAACTATGGAAGTGGTTTGTTCTTTGATAAATTCATCGAACAAATAATTGTTCATCACAATTATCCAATCAGAATTACCTTGCAATCGCTCTAACGCAGAAGCTATTTCGCAAATACGCTTTTGTTCTGCTTCGGTGTATTGTAAAGTAGAATTCATTGTCCTCTCCTTTCTATAAGATTTAAAACACTAGGTTAGATTTTGTATTATACTCTTTATTGTTTTCTGAAACTTCACTATTCGCCATATAAACACTTGGAGCAAATATATTCAAATCCATAAGTTGAGAATAATCTTTTATAAAATATTAAATAACTCTGATTATGAAAAAGAAAAAAGTGGATATTTAATTTTAAAAGATTATTATAAAGTGCCACTAAAATATTTAGAATTAGAAGGATACGAAAATAATTCAAATGTTGTTTGCTATGAATATTGCTATAAAGTTGATAAAGATTCAGGATTATTAGTAGATTATTTTAGTAATAATGATGAATTAAATCATGAATATAAAAAAATACTTAATATGTATAAAAAAATTTTCGAGAAAACGCTTACTTACAATAGGAAAGGTAATTGTATAATACTTTTTGAAGATAGGTTAAATAATAGATTATTAAATAATATTAATAATTTTCATTTCAATAATTTTGATGAAATAAATATTATTTTCAATGACAATAAAATTAAATTATCTAATCAGATTATTTATAAAAATGTATTAAAGTATTTTACAAAGATAAGTAAGAGTTGGAATATAATATCCAATGCTGATCCTAATGATATGAATATATGTATTGATGGGACTTTATTTGATTATACTGCGGGCGGTTATGTCCCTATAATGTGTGAATTTGCTGTGTTTGTTTGTTATAATTTAATTCAAGGTGAGTATCTTTCGTTAAAATACAATAAAAAAGCTTTTATACACCATCAGAAAATTTATAAGTGTATGAATACTATTACATTTAATAAAGATAACGTTATGCATATGCCAAGAAAAATTAGAATTGATGCAATAATTAGTTATATAGATATAGTTATTAAACCTATATTGGACAAGATTGACTATGAAAATTGGTATGATGATTTTAAAAATTATTTTGCAATGAAGTTATTAGCTGTTTTTGACTTTAATAATATGTATAAAAATGATATATTAATATCGTTAATATATTTAAATATTTTTTATAATCAAAGTTTTAAAGATATTAATGAACTAAAGAAATATTTAAAGCAATTATATGATTAGGAGGAAATTAAAATATGTTAAACCTAAAACATAAAATAGATAAAACAATAGTTGGATTTAATGTAGGTCATAATGGAAGTTGCACAATCATTCATAAAGATAAAATAATTTCCATTGCTGAAGAAAGATTAAATAGAAAAAAATATTCTGATGGCTATTTATACTCATTTTTCTATTGTCTAGAAGAACTGGGGATAAAAGCTGATGATGTTGATTTGTTCGTTTCTAGTTGCTATGGCGATAGATTAGAGCAAAATTATATGGGGCAATTTAAAAATATAATTTCTGATAAAGCTAAATTTATAACGATAGACCATCATTTATCTCATGCGGCAAGTTGTTATTATTTATCCCCATTTGAAGAAAGTTTAATTATTGTTATAGATGGACTAGGAAATATGAATGA
>CAZTTM010000185.1:0-1745 GCA_964616035.1 uncultured Muribaculaceae bacterium | reverse complement strand
ATTATATAGTAAAACCTATAGATAAAAAGAGTCTAGATAATATATTAATAAAGTATCTGAAGAATAAATAGAAATTTATACAAGGATAGTATGTTTTTCTTTTTTTTATATATCTCACTAGTTTAATGATACACTATAGTTAGTTAAAAATAACTAATTTTTTTAATTTTTTGAAAATATTTTTCTTACATAAAACATTTTTTTATGATACAATTACTAGGTACCAAAAGAATTGTACAATTATAAGGTATATAAAGGAGTGTATATATGAAGGAATTAGATTTAGGAAAAGAAAAAATAAGTAAATTGATTTTAACTTTTTCCATACCCTGTGTTATAAGTATGTTAATTAATTCAATATATAATATTGTCGATCAAATATTTATTGGAAAAGGTGTTGGAACATTGGGTAATGCCGCAACTAACGTTATATTTCCATTAGTAATTGTGTTTAATGCTATAGCGGGATTAATTGGAAATGGAGCAGCTGCTAATTTATCATTAAAATTAGGAGAGAAAAAGAAAGAAGAAGCAGCTAAAAGTATAGGACAAGCAATTAGTTTAACTGTTATTATATCAATATTAGTTAGTGTTATTGCTTACATATTTTTACCAAAATTAGTATATTTATTTGGATGTACTAGTAGTGTTTATAATTATGCTATTGATTATGGAAGAATTATACTTATTGGAGCACCATTTATGATAATTTATTCATCAATTGCAAGTATTATTCGTGCTGATGGAGCACCTAAGTATTCAATGGTTATGCTTGTAGTTGGAGCAATATTAAATGTTATTTTAGATCCAATATTTATATTTACTTTTGATATGGGAGTTAAAGGTGGAGCATTAGCAACAATAATTGGTCAGTTTGTTTCATTTATTATTGCTATATTATATTTACCAAAAATTAAAACTGTTAAATTAACTAAAGAAAGTTTTAAAATTGATAAGAATGCATGGCGTATACTATCATTAGGGGTATCATCTTTTATTACTCAAGCTACTATTTTAGTTTTATTTATATTTATGAATAATGTTATGACCAAACTAGGTGCTTTAAGTAAATATGGTTCTGATATTCCATTATCTGTTTATGGTGTTATATCTAAGATTAATAGTTTATATATTTCAACTGTTATTGGTACATCTATTGGTGTACAACCTATTCTTGGCTTTAACTATGGAGCAGGTAAAAAAGATAGAGTAAAAGAAACAATTAGAAAAGTACTAATTATTAACTTTATTGTAGGTATAATATTTAATATTGTATTTTTAGCTTTCCCTAAAGAAATAGCAGGTATTTTTATCTCTAAAACAGATCCATCTTATGATTTATTTATTGAGTTTGCTGTTTTAATGTGTCATAGTTTTCTATTGCTTACTTTTCTTAATGCATTAGAAATGACTGCTAGTATTGTTATTCAATCATTAGGTCATGTATTAAAGGCTACATTAGTTAGTTTTATTAGGCAAATAATTTTATTAATACCCATATCTTTAATATTAGCATTTTGTTTTAAAAAGGGAATATATGGAGTATTATATGCTGGATGTATTTCTGATGCTTTATGTTTTATAATAGCATTATTTATTTTACTTATGGAATATAAGAAATTAAATACTGAAGAAGAAATAGTAGATATTAAAGATAGTAATGGTCGATATAGTTATCATGGAAAACATATCGTTATTACTATATCACGTGAATATGGTTCAGGAGGACATTTTGTTGGTAAATT
>CAZTTM010000184.1:0-1748 GCA_964616035.1 uncultured Muribaculaceae bacterium | reverse complement strand
ACATCATAAACAAATGTATTTGAATCACTTAAATTACCAAAAACAGATATACAACCATTACCAACTAAAGAATAAGAGTGACCAACAGGTAATCTATCTTCTGCTCTAATACCAGACTTAACAAGAGCAAAGAAAGAATTATCTTCTATATTATAAACATCAACACCATATTCCAAAGACAATTTGTCATCTTTATATTGTTCTAAATCATCTTTAACCATTGCTTGACTTTTTAATGCTTCTCTAACTTGTTTTCTAGCAAATGACATATCATCATAAAATACTTCCATCATATTATAGTTCTTTAGCATATTATGCAAATCTATTTTCTCTTGTCCGGATAAATTATCTATATTTGCTAACTGTTGATAAAGATATAACCTATCCTCTGGAATATTCATATTACCAGCATAATAAAAATCTAATAATTCTCTTAAATCATACATTATATTATAATAGTTTTCTTCAAAATGATAATCAACTATATAATCAGACTTCTTCTCACTCAATAATTTATTTACTAACTTAATAGCAACATCATATTTCCTTTCAGCTAAATACTTTCTAAGAATAAATCGTTCATCCCCAAAAATACGCATCTCTTTAAGTAATTTTTCAAACGTATCATAATATTCATCAGAATAAGAATCCAAATTATATAACATAGAAATCATATTTATTATACTTTTATATGGTTCTATATAATCATCACTCAATATATACTCTTCTTCTTTATCTTTAATATATTCGTTTAAAATAGAAGGATCACCACAATAATAAATATCATTAATTAAGAATCTATATTCATATATATTTAATTCATTCCATAAATGTTTTGCTACTTCTTTATTAAGTAAATCAGATGATAAATAGAATGGTGATACATCACTACTAATATATCCGCCATTTCTCTTGTCCATATCTTTAAATGCTAATTCTTTACCATCAGCAATAATTCTTTTAATTGATATATCATGTGACAATAAATCCATATTATATTTTTCTAATATTTTCCTACCCAATGTCTGTGTATTTTTCTTAAATAATTCATAAATTAAATCATTAGGAGATTTAAACCTATCAATAAACATTAAATTATATTCAGCACCGAAATAACTAATTAACGTACCTATATAATTAATATCTTTATTAAGAGATAAACATCTATTTACAATTAAATCGCATACTTCATTATTTAATACTGAAAGACTTGCATAATAATAAGATATATCAGTACTTAAAAATAAATCTAAAAAACTTTTATTATAAAATAATTCATTAGCATATTTAGACCAACTTAAAATATAGGCAATTCTACCTTCAATATCATTATATTGTTTTAAATAATTAACACCTTCATCATCAAATAACTGAATGATCTCACCAGTAGTATCATTACTTAAAAAATCAATGAACTCACTCTTACTAGATTTAATTATATCAAATTTCTACCAAAAATTTTTATTTTTTTACGAAATTAATAAGCCTTTGCTGACTCCTTGTTAATCTTTAATACCTTTTGCTACTTAAATTTTAGTTAATAGATATCCTTCCTTACATAATAAATAACCATCACATTTGTCTTAACTATCATCAATACTTTTTTTAATTCAAGTTTACCCCATATCTTACTAACTTTATAATCGAGTAGAAAGAACTTTTTACTAAACTAGTAAGTACAACTCCCTCTCACACCACCGTACGTACCGTTCGGTATACGGCGGTTTAATTTGTAATAATATGTACTT
>CAZTTM010000183.1:0-1760 GCA_964616035.1 uncultured Muribaculaceae bacterium | reverse complement strand
AACTAAAACAAGAATTACAGAAATTCAAAGGCTTTTGGCATAGTATTATGAGCCATTTTCACAAAAGAATTTGCTATGACAAAGATAATAACTATAAAATTGTTAGTGATGACTTATATAAAAATGGTATATTTGATGACAATGATAATGAAATCGCTAATAATATTTATAGAAAAGTAACTATACCAGATGAAAACAAACACAACAATAATAAAAAGAAAAATAATGATACAAGGTTTTAAATGGAGGAAAAGATTATGGAGAATAAATCACCAAAAGCAAAAATTGATGAAAAAACTGGAATTGAATATCATTTAGAAGGAGATTATTATATTCCAAACCTAGCAACGTCTAAACAAGAAAAAATCACTTTAAATAAATATGGAAGAATGCGATTAAAATACTTGAAAGAACACAAGAAATCTGATTATACTATAATGCTAATGAGTGGGACATTAAGTACACACTTAAAAGAAATACAAGAAACAGCAGATAATAGAGTACAACAGATTATTAGTGAGTTAAAAGCTAAAAGCAATTTGACAGAAGATATGAAAAATACTGATATGCTTTATTGGGTTGGCACAATGAACGCTATTAAGGCACAAGCAGAAGAAATTGTTTTTAGTGAATTGATTTATGTCTAAAAAATAATTAAAAGTGAAATAAGATAAATCTTCTTTATAATGATATCAATTATTAGGTTAATTTAAAAAATAGATACACATAAAAAAATATAGGTGTATCTATTTTTTATACATATCAACTCTAGCAGGTAATTTTTTTGATAATTTTGCTGTTTCTTCATTAAATAATGCAATAGGTTTTATTTTAAAAGATTTTGCAATAAAATCTATGTTCTTACAAGTAAGATTAGCATTTCCAGTTTCGATAACACTTATATATGCCATTTTAAATTTTGTTTTATTGGCATATTGTTCTTGAGTCATATTGTTTTGATATCTATACCATTTGGTGTTAAGTCCAACTAATTCCATAGAAGTCATAAAAGCCTCCTTCTTTTTATATTATTTAATAATATAAAAGTTATTTATGTATAAATTATAAAGTTTTATGCCAAATAAATTAACACCACTAAAACTTATTAAGTTTTATCTAAATAAATCTTTTGAAAATATTGAAATAAAAATGTTAAAGTGATATACTGGCATAGAATGATATTTATAATTTAAACATAGGAGGTGATAATATTGAAAAAATTTGATATATTTAGAGTAATAACAATAGTTTTAATGCTAATAGCAATAATTGGTTTATTCTTACCTTATGAAAAATCAATAGGAAATCATAGAATAAAACTACAATCAAATCCAGACGCAATGTATATGCAGGAAGTTAAAATAACTAATAAAGATGCTATTGATATTTCAATAGTTGAAAATTTAAAAGTGTATTGCTATGGTATGAATGATAATTCTGGTGTTTTATGGATGAAATGTGAATGTGTTATTAATTTTGTTATTACAATAACTATGATTGTATCAATTGTATTAATTTTTTTGTTTGTTTTATTAAAAAAGGACTTAGTTGTGATTATATTTGATATTTTATTAGCATTGAGTTCATTGGCAATGAATTTTGATATAATTGATCGTGGGGTTATTCCTTCAAATAAATATACATATGGCATTTCATACTATTTATATGGCATTATTGCAGTTGCTATTTTGATTTGTTCAATTGTTTCAATTGTTAAAAAGAAGAAATTAAAAAAACAAAACAATATATAAAAGGAGTTT
>CAZTTM010000182.1:0-1766 GCA_964616035.1 uncultured Muribaculaceae bacterium | reverse complement strand
AAAAAAACAGAAAAATTTATTTCTGTTTAAAATTTACTATAAATGTTGTGTAATCATATTTACAATTAACACTAATAGTGCCATTATGATTTATAACAATATTTTTAGCTATAGATAAACCAATACCATATCTATTATCATCTCTATTTCGCGATTTATCTAAGCGATAAAATCTTTCAAATATTTTTTCTCTTTCATTAACAGGTATTTCTTTACCTTTATTTTTGACAGAAAGATAAATATTATTCTTTTCTTTAGATAATTTTACAGTAATTTGTGAATTAGGAAAACTATGTTTAATAGCGTTATCCATTAAAATACTTAATAATTCTTTTATTCTATCTTCATTACAGTTAAACATAATATCATTATCTACATCCACTTCAAATTTAAGACTATTTTCATATATTAAGCTCTCAAATGTTAAAGCTTTATTTTTAATTATTTTTGATAAATTAGTATTTGTATATACTTCATTTTCTTTAATATTTTCAGATTTAGATAAATCTAATAGATTAATTACTAACTTATTCATACGATTATTTTCAGTCTTAATATTTTCTAACCATTTCTTTTCTTTAGGATTTTTCTCTAACATCTCTGCACTGGCACTGATAATAGCAATAGGAGTTTTTAACTCGTGAGATGCATCATAGATAAATTGTTTTTGTCTAATGAAAGCTTCATTAACAGGCTTTACTATTCTTTTAGTAATATTTAAAGAAATAATCACTTGAATAACTTCTAGAATTATAAAAACTAAGATTGATTTAAATAATTCTTTTAATAGATAACTTTTAGTACTAGTATTATTAATCATTATTAAATTACCCTCATTAGTTTCCATAAATACATAATCACTAGTATATAATGATTCTATTTTTTTACTATTTATTTTATTAATATTACTAATTACTAATTCTTTTATTTCACTGTCGGTTAAATCATTAGAAGAATAATTAATTATTTTATCAATACTACCTTCTCTATTAAATATAACAACATATACTTCATTTTCCATAAATATAGGATTATAACTATTTTTTTGAATAGTTGAATTAATTATTATAAACTTTTCTTTTAAATCATTATATTCTTTATTATAGATACTTAAATTAAAAGCAATAAAAATACTAGATAAGAATGTTGTTAAAATAATAATTAGTAGATGAAATATTTTTTGACCTAAATTATTCATGATTTACCTCTAATTTATAACCCATACCACGAAGTGCTTTAATATTTACCGTTGAGTCTATAGCCTTAAGCTTCCTTCTAATAAAAGATATATACGCTTCAAGATTATTAGATATTGATTCATTATCCATACCCCAGACATAATCGTATATAAATTCTTTAGATACAACTTGATCTTTATTCCTAAATAGACATTCTAATAAAAGAAATTCCTTACATAAAACATCTATTTCTTCTTTAGTATTAATATTAATTATTTTCTTTTTATTTAAATCTAGTCTAATATCACCATATTCTAAATATTCATTATTACTATTAATATCTTTTTTTAGTTTAATATTTACTCTAGCAACTAATTCTTCTAAATGAAATGGCTTAGTTAAATAGTCATCTGCTCCACCCTTGAAACCATTTAACTTATCTTCAATACCATCCATAGCAGTAAGCATAATTACTTGAGCTTTAATATTATTTTCTTTTAGTTCTTTAAGTATAGTAAAACCATCTTTATATGGAAGCATTACATCTAAAATAATTAAATCATAAATATTAGTCTTTGCTTTATAACT
>CAZTTM010000181.1:0-1771 GCA_964616035.1 uncultured Muribaculaceae bacterium | reverse complement strand
TGTGATGGGGAGTTTTTTCACGGAAAGGACTGGGAAGTTCTTAAACTTAGACTGGAAAAGGCAGATAATAGTGAATACTGGATTAATAAAATAAGTAGGAATAAAGAGCGTGATGATGAAGTAAACAAAAAATTATTGTTTATGGGATGGACAGTAATTCGTTTTTGGGGAAGGGATATAAAGAAGAATACAGATGAATGCATAAAGGTTATTGAAGAGGCTATTTTCGATTTAAAATTAAGTGAAAATAATTTGTAAAATAAAAATTTAATAATAATGTTGTATTAGAAATGGAGTTGATATGTTTGAAGCAATATTCTGATTAATATATGAATTAGAAAAGGAAATAATGAGATAATCATTAATTATTAAGGAAACTCTTAGTTGCTTTTCCGCCACTCCCATTTCTGCTATCATATCCCCAAGGGAGGTGCATGAAATGGAAACAAAAAACATTATTTTAAAACTCCGCAAACAAAAAGGCTTATCTCAAGACGAATTAGCCACCAAAGTCATGGTCACAAGACAGGCAGTATCCCGCTGGGAAAATGGAGAAACGATTCCTAATACCGAGACATTAAAGCTGTTATCTAAAGAATTCGATGTGTCGATTAACAAACTTTTGGGTGAACCAAGACAGCTTATTTGTCAGTGTTGTGGAATGCCAATTGAAGATGATGCAATAATAGGACGAGATAGTGATGGAACGTTAAATGAGGACTATTGCAAGTGGTGCTATGTCGATGGAGTTTATACTTACAACAATATGAATGAATTAATTGATGTTTGCGCCAAGAATATGACAAATGAAAATTTTACTGAGGAGCAGGCTCGTTCGTATATGAAGAAATTACTTCCAACATTAGATTATTGGAAAAAGTATGAGGAACTTAGTGATAACGGGCAGTTTGAAGAGTTTAAAAAGCTGTTAATGCAGGAAATTAATGATCTCCATATAGAAGGGCTTCCTAAGGTGGAGAAATTGAATGCGCTTGTTGGAAAGTATGTGAATCTTGAGTATAGATTACCCAATGGAAAGAACGTAAAGTTTTTGGATGATGAGACAACATATTTGGGAAATCAATTGGAATCAGAATTCGGTGGAGAAAGACATTTCGGAGTTCTAGCTAATATGGATTTTATTATGATTTGCACATATGAGGCAGATGGTGTGAATCCAGAGTTGATTATTTATAAAAAGAGATGAAAAGTAATTTATTACGGGAAAATTAAAAAAATATTCTGCACTGTAAAGAAAATAACATAACGTAATACTATTATGTATCAAAAAGAAGAGACTAAGATATATGCTTCAAATATTGTAGCTACATATCTTTGGTCTCTTTTTCTTTGTTTATTTAAATTGGTATAAAATTTACCTTAAAGGTAAACTTATATATTGACCGTTGCAATCAATCGTGCTATAGTAAATTTACCTTAAAGGTAAATTTATAAAGAGGTGATGTGTTGGACATAACGTACAAAAATCGGAAGATAGAAAAAATTTGTACTAATGCCAAAGTTGCCGATCGAGAATATGGAAGCCAAATGTCAGCAAAGATTCACATGCGTATAGATGAGATTAGAGCGGTGGATACTATAGAGGAGATGATACAGTTTCGGATAGGTCGTTGTCATGCGTTAAAAGGAAATCGCAAAGGGCAATATGCAGTAGATTTGGAGCATCCATATAGATTGGTTTTTACAAAACACGGAAATGAAATTGAGATTGCTCATATACTTGAGATAGTAGATTATCATTAATGAGAAC
>CAZTTM010000180.1:0-1796 GCA_964616035.1 uncultured Muribaculaceae bacterium | reverse complement strand
ATTTTTGAAAAATTAAGAAAAATATTTATTGCTATTATTGGGTGCTTGAGTTATAATTTTATTATAAGATAGGTGTATAGTAGAGGTGATATTGTGGAATTTAAAAAGATGATTTTAATTTTGAGTATTACAATTACTGTAATTGTTATGGCTGCTATCGGTGTTAGTTATGGATATTATGCATATACAAGTGCTAATACTTTATTTAATGTTAGTACTATTACTAGTTTACCAACTATTACATATGCCCAAAGTAGTACTTTGAGTGAAACAGTTGGTATTCCTATTGATGAAGATAATTACGCTACTGAGGCAAGTAAATCACAATTTACAATTACATACGGTAGTAATTTAAGTGGCTATAATGTTGCCGTTAAGATTTCTCTTACAAATATTTCTATTGATAGTGCTTTAAAGAATTCTTATTTTAGGTATAAGTTAGTTCTAGGTAGTACTGTTGTTGCATCTGGTAATTTTTCAAGTGTTGGTAGTAGTTTAGTAATAAGTAGTCTTACTAAGAAAACAATTTCTAGTTATCCTACTGTTGAGAACTATACCTTATATATATATTTAGCTGATAGTGGTGCTGAACAAAATACAATGATGGGAAAGAACTTTTCTGCTAAGATTTCTGTTGATACAGTAGCGGTTAAGAGTAGTTAGGTGATGATATGAAAAAAAGATGGTATATTAATAATAGCTTGATATTTGTTTTTGTTTTGATATTTATAGTGCTTGTGGGATCAACTTATTCCTTCTTTCAGGCTAGTTTTAATTCTTCACAATTTGGGTCATCCTCAAATATTTTAGCCCTTGATTTTGTTGGAGATACAAATATAAATCAAATATTACCTTTAGGTACTTCAAGAAATGATGGAATTGTTAGAACTGTTAAAGTTAAACTTGCAGATAATAGTATGGATGCTTTATTAAGTTTATATGTAAAACTTGATGTATTTCCAAGTGAGTTTGCCTCTAGTAGTTTTAAATATGATGTATTTGTTGGCAATGAGTCAACACCGCGAAGTTCTGGCGATTTTTCTACCGCTAGTGAAGGTGAGATGTTTGAAATACTTCATGATTTAACTCTAACACATTCTTATCAAGAAATAAAGATATACTTATGGCTAGATGGCAATTTAGCGGGTAATGAACTTATGAATAAAACATTAATGGGCTCTATTATTACATCAACTGGAAATATATCTGGTGCTATTGTAGAATAAAGCATATAGTTTAAGACTATGTGCTTTTCTTTTACTAAAATTGGTAATATTTGTTTACTTTATTATTAAATAGATGTTATAATTATTTATATATAGTAAAGGGTGGTTATATGAGTAAGAATAATTTAATAGTTGTTATAAATAGTTATGATGATATTAATAAAATAGATAATAATACTAAATATATTAATATAAATATAGATAATTATGATAAAAATATTATTAACTATTTTATTAATAATGGGCAAAATTATTCTTATGCAGATATTAGTAATGGCAAGTTAGGATATGCTTATATATCTTATGATATATTTGTTAAAGCGGAAATAACTATAGAAAGTATAGTTAACGGATGTAAGGACCTAGATTTAGTTGATAAAGTACGATATATTTATATAGCACTTGGCAAAATACTTAGTTATGATATTAATATACTTCCTGATAAAAATGAGAACTTTTCTTTTGAAATGGGATGTAATTTGAATAATATTTGGGGTTCTATATATAATAAGAAGTGTACTAATGTTATTGTTAGTAAGATATTTCATTATTTACTTAGAATACTTGATA
>CAZTTM010000179.1:0-1797 GCA_964616035.1 uncultured Muribaculaceae bacterium | reverse complement strand
ACAGCACGCAAACTCATTCCCCTAAAGTCTATTCCCCTAGGGAATTTGGATACCTCTATAATCATCAATCTATGGCTTTTGTATATTTATGGGCTGATATAATAAATGTGTTATGGATAAATTAAAACCTCAACATGTATTTATTATAGGTGCTAAATGTTTAGGTGCTTATGGTGGATATGAAACATTTGTTTATAAGTTAACTGAGTATCATCAGGATTTAAAGGATATACAATATCATATTGCTTGTAAGGCTAATGGATATGGTTGTATGGATGAATCTATGTTAGATGGTATTGAAGTGCTTAGTGATAATGAATTTAAATATCATAATGCTTTATGTTTTAAGATTAAAGTTCCTTTAATTGGTCCTGCACAAGCAATATATTATGATGTTGCTTCTTTAAATTATTGTTTAGATTATATTAAGAAGAATAATATAGAACATCCTATTATTTATATATTAACTTGTCGTATTGGTTTATTTATAAAACATTTTTATAAACAAATACATAAATTAGGTGGTGTTATATATTTAAATCCTGATGGTCATGAATGGATGAGGGCTAAATGGTCTTATTTAATTAGGAAGTATTGGAAATTATCAGAAAGATTAATGGTCAATAATTGTGATTTGTTGATTTGTGATAGTAAGAATATAGAAAAATATATTAATGAAGAATATGGTAAATTTTATACCACTTATATTGCTTATGGTGCTGAAGTAGGTTTAAGTAAAGTTGAAGATGATGAATGGTATAGGAAATGGAATATATCTAAGAATAATTATTATTTAATTGTAGGCAGATTTGTTCCTGAAAATTCTTTTGAAATAATGATTAAAGAATTTATGAAGAGTAATAGTAATAGAGATTTAGTTATTATTACTAGTAAGAATGATAAATATTTAAATGAATTAGAGAATAAATTACATTTTAGTAAGGATAGCAGAGTTAAGTTTGTTGGAACTGTATATAATCAAGAATTATTAAAGAATATAAGAGAAAATGCTTATGCTTATATACATGGTCATACTGTTGGTGGTACTAATCCTTCTTTAATAGAAGCTCTAGGTAGTACAAAATTAAATCTATTAATTGATGTTGGTTTTAATAAAGAAGTTGGTGAAGATAGTGCTTTATATTGGAATAAGGATGATGATAATTTAAAGAATTTAATAAATGATGTTGATAATATAGATGAAGAGGATATATCTCAATTAGGTAAGAAGGCTAAAAATAGAGTATTAAATAAATATACTTGGGATAAGATATGTAAGAAGTATGAGGATGTTTTTATAAATGGAATTAATAACAAGTAGAGATATACAAGTAGGTTCATTAGAAGTATTAAAAAAGATTGATGAAGTATGTAAGCAATTAAATTTAAGATATTATCTTGCTTATGGTACTTTAATTGGTGCTATTAGACACAAGGGTTTTATTCCTTGGGATGATGATATAGATATCATGATGCCTAGAAGTGATTATGATAAATTAGTAAAGTATTTTATTGAAAACAAGGATGAATTAAAACCATATGAGATTATTAATCCTATAGTTAATAATAAATGTCCTTATACCATTAGTAGAATAAGTGATAGTCGTTATAAATTAATTGTTGATAATGAAGAAGATTATGGAATAGGATTATTTGTTGATATATATCCTTTAGATGGTGTTGGTAATAGTGAAAAAGAATATAAAAAATTAAAGAATATTTCCTCAATGTTAGCTTCTTTATGTTTTTTATCAACAAGAAAAAGTGTTAAAAGGGAGAATACTAAATCTTTTATTA
>CAZTTM010000178.1:1423-1822 GCA_964616035.1 uncultured Muribaculaceae bacterium | reverse complement strand
TCAAGAACAATTATCAATTTCTATAGTCAAAGGTATAAAAAAATATTTAAATAATTAAAAAAATGTAGTATACTAAAATAGTAAGAAAATATAGATATGAATAAATAGGGTGTGGTACAAAGCATGAAAAAAGAATTTAAAACAATAGATGAGCAAATTGAAATATTAAAAAGAAAAGGTTTAATAATTGAAGATGAAACAGAAGCTAAAGAAATACTTTTAAGAGAAAATTATTTCTTTATTAATGGTTATCGTCTTTTACTTATGAATTCATATAGTGATAAAACTTTTATTAAGGGTTCTACATTTAGAGAATTATATGCATTGTTTTTATTTGATAGAGCTATGAGAAATATTATATTTAAATATTTGTTAATTATTGAAAATCAATTAAAGTCT
>CAZTTM010000178.1:0-1413 GCA_964616035.1 uncultured Muribaculaceae bacterium | reverse complement strand
CAAGAAAAAGATTATTTAAATGTTAAAAACTTTACTGAGGATCGTAGTAAAATAAGAAGAGTTAAAGATTTAATTGAAAAGATGAAAAGACAAGTTCGTATTAATGGTTCTAAACATAATGCTACATTACACTATATTAAAAACTATGGGTATGTTCCTATGTGGATATTAGTAAAAGTATTATCTTTTGGAATTGTTTGTGAATTATACTCTGTTTTAAAAAGGGAAGACCAAGTTGAAATAGCTTCTGTATTTAATGTTAGTACAGAATATCTAGAAGATTTTTTACCAATACTTGCTAATTATCGTAATCTATGTGCTCACGAAGATATTATGTTTGACCATAAAACAGAAAAAGTAATACCAGATACGGAATATCATGAAAAATTAAATATCTTTAAAATGGATGATGAGTATATATATGGTAAGAATGATATTTTTGCAGTTATAATAATGTTGAAATATTTACTTAGAAAAGAAGATTTTAGAGTAATGCTAAAAGAAATAGACTATGAAAAAGAACTACTTGATTCAAGAATTGATTCTATCCCAATAGAAAAAATATTAGATAGAATGGGTATTCCTAAAAATTATTTAGATTTATTAGATTTGTAGAAAGAGGTTATAATAATGGAAGAACAAATATTTATAAATAATAATCATAAAAAAGGTAATAATACAGTAGTTTTATTAATAACAACAATTTTATTATCCTTAGTATGTTCTATGTTAGGAGCATATATTATTGTATCAAATACTCAAACTAATAATAATTTATCAGCGGAAACTAGTATTTCATCATCAGTAGATAAAGTATATAACAAAACAGTAATAGTTATGTCATATAGTAATAATACGTTAAAATCTACGGGGACAGGTTTTATTTATAAGGAAACTGGTAAGAAAGCATATATAATGACTAATTATCATGTTATAGATGGCGCTGATAAAGTAAAAGTAGGCTTTAATGATGGAACATTTGTTGATACTGCTATTGTTGGAGGAGAGACTTATTCTGATATTGCTGTATTAGCAATAGATATTAGTTCTTCAACAGGTGTTGTATCAATAGGGAGTAGTAATGATGTTAAATTGGGAGATACAATATTTACGGTTGGTTCACCAATGGGTAAAGAATATATTGGAACAGTTACTAAAGGAATAATATCTGGAAAAGATAGAATGGTTGGTGTTAGTCATTCAGGAAATACGTATGATTATTATATGAAAGTATTACAAATAGATGCTGCTGTTAATCCTGGTAATAGTGGTGGACCATTATGTAATTTAGATGGAGAAGTGATTGGAATAATTTCTTTAAAAATAGTTCAAGATGAGGTGGAGGGTATGGGATTTGCTATTCCGATTGAAGATGCTTTAGATTATGTTAGTAAAATTGAGAATAATGAAACT
>CAZTTM010000177.1:0-1846 GCA_964616035.1 uncultured Muribaculaceae bacterium | reverse complement strand
CTATATAAAATAGCAATTTCTTTATTAGACAATTTTCTATATTCACCAGCCTTTAATCCAGTTAAATCCATATTAGCATACTTTTCTCTTTTTAACTTAGATACTCTATATCCTAAAGACTCAAACATTTTCTTAACTTGATGGTTTTTCCCTTCATGAATAGTTAATTCTACAATACTTTTTTCTTTTTTAGCATCAACGCTCTTTAATTTAACTCGACATCTAGCAGTCTTAATACCATCAATCATAACTCCATCTTTCAGCCTTTTAATATCATATCCATTAACTATTCCATCTACTCTAGCTACATAAGTTTTGTAAATATTACTAGACGGATGCATAAGTTTATTAGCAAGTACTCCATCGTTTGTAAGAAGTAATAATCCAGTAGTATCATAGTCTAATCTTCCAATAGGATATATCCTTGTTTTAGTATCTATTAAATCTATAACTGTTTTTCTTCCTAATTCATCACTAGTTGTACTAACAACTCCCTTAGGTTTATTTAAAATATAATATTCATAATTTTTATTATTATCCAAAATAGTATTTTCTACTTGTATGGTATCACTATTTTTCACTTTAACACCCATTTCTCTGATTGTCATACCATTAACTTTAACTTTACCTTCAGCTATTAATTCTTCAGCTTTTCTTCTTGAACAATAGCCTAAATTTGCAATAACTTTTTGCAATCTCTCCATAAAAATCACCTATCCATGTATTATATACCATAACAAACAAAATATCTAGAGATTATTTTCTAATTTGTATAGATTCCACATTAATTTTAGCTCTAATTACTTTCCCCATATCATCATTTTGATTTTCATCATTTTCTTCAAACCAAACTAGAAGTAAATATCTAGCACTATCGTTATAGCCTAAAAATAAATTATTAGCCATATTAACTATACCAGTCTTGGGTAAATTACCACTACTCATTAATACATTATTAGCATTATATAAGGCATATTTAATATTACCATCATTAAATGTATTTTCAATTATCTCAACACTAATACTGATTCTCTGATCTAAAGTACCAGTACTAGCTACAACAAAGTTATTTCTATATACGTTATCATAATCATCAATACTTGGTGTATTTCTTGGAAATAATGTTGGATTATCAATATATACGCCGTCAATAAAGTTTAATTCAAGTTTCCCAGTATACAATATTGTATTGTCTTTTTTTTGACTAGCCATTAATGAATATAAAGCAAAGGTAATACCAACTATCATTGTAATTAATGTTAGAATTAAGATAACTATATAAAAGAAGTTCTTTTTATCATTACTATTTTCATACATAAACATCACCTATTTTCTATTACAATATTACCGTTATAATTTACTAATTGAATTATTACTGAACCAGAAAATTTCTTTCCCATTTCTTCAACCTGAAATTTATCTAAATTATTTATATATAATACTATTTCATACCTTTTAGGGCCATCATCTTTACTTAGTGAAAATGTATTAGGTTTTCCATCACTATTATATCCAAATAATGAAATATCTTTATTATTAGCAGCTAATAAATTATTACTACTATTTGTAGGATATATTAAAGTAGGATTATCATCACTATCTAGTTCGTATAGGATATAACTAAGCTGTGTAAAGGAGTTATAATTACTTCTTAAATACGCTACAAAATTAGCCTTATCACCAATATTTTCAATCGTAAAGCCATATACCGTACATACTTCTCTATCATTAATATCTAAGCATTGTTTATCACCACTACGCCGATATGCTGTATCTATTTCTTTAAAGTCTCCCGGAATAACATTACTCATTGAAATAGTCTTACCATCTGTATAATTTAGCTTGA
>CAZTTM010000176.1:0-1848 GCA_964616035.1 uncultured Muribaculaceae bacterium | reverse complement strand
ATATTATTTTCATCATCAAATGATGTAACAGCCCATACTTCATCATACATAGTTTTTATTCCTTTCAATTAATATCAATCTTTTTCATCAGCTATTTCAAATAACTCAGGTGGTAATATAAATAGTTCATCATCAATATCTAATACTTCATATATTCTTCCTTTATGATTTATAAATAAAATATTAACTGATTTACTAACAGCAAATATCAATTAATATTGACGATATAAATTCAAATAATATTTGAATATTTTCTAACTATCTAGTTAGTTTTTTTAGTCTTTTTCTTATTTTTTAATTCACTAATTTCTTTTTCAATTTCTTGTTTTAATTCTTTATCAATATCTAAGAATTCAGGGCTTACTTCAATACCACTACTATTTTCAAATGTAACAATTAATTTATCACCTTTAATTCCTATTAACTCTCCTACTGCACCCGTTGCTTTACTCTTAACTTTTTGTCCAAATTCCATGCTGGTCTCCTTTAATTACAAATAGTTTATAAATGATTATTAGCTTAAGTTTCAACTAATTAAATTATACCATCCATGAATAAAGATTATTTATGAGTGAAGTAGTTCTATTGAATATAATTAATATGTAAAGGAAATAAGTTTTTTATGAAAAAAATGGTTATTGTTAAAGCTAAAGTACCAACAAATACAAAAGAAGAAGCAACAGATATCTTAAACAAACTTAATCTAGATATGTCTACATATATTAATATGGCTTTGAACCAATTAATAATGCAAAAGAAGATACCATTTACTATCAAATCAAAAGAATCATCATATACCGATGAAGACAAAATAAATGAAGTAGTTGCTACTTTAAAGATGGAAGGATTAGAACTAGATAACAACGATTTAAATATGTTTCAAGAAATTAAACGTGGTAATTTAAGCACTGATGAAGCAAGAAAAGTCATATTAAACAAAGCATAATATTTGAGACATATATTTTCTTAATATAGATGTATTTTTATATCTAATAAGGAGTTTTATTAAATTCTCCCATTTTTAATCAAATACTTATAATATTCCATCAAATCCTCGTTACTATCACCATCGCCACAATCTCTAGTGAATGATTTAATTGTTTTAACAAAATCATCATTTTTAAAAAGTAATCTTATCGCAAGGAAACTAAAATTATAAGTTTCTTCACTACCAATATATTTTCCAGTATCAACTTTTTTCATTTTTTGCATTCAAAAATTCTTTATCAACAATTGAAAACAAATCATTATTATCTAATTTGCAATTTATAGTAATCATAATATTTCTCCAAACAAACTCACTCACTGATTTAGGCTCACTACGAGATATAGAAATTTGTTTTATTATATCTTGGTCATAATCATGGTCAATATGACCATAAAGGCTATCATCAGTCTCAACTTCTGCTTTAATTTAAAACTATATAAATATAATTGCAATTTATTCTATTTATTGGAAATAATGTTTAATATATCATTGCCATACATCTTAACTTTAACTGGTTCAAGAATGCTAGAAAGTTCGCTTATTGTACTAGGTTTATTATTTAATAATTTATCTAGTTGATCATTAGTAAATATATAATATGCAGGATAATTTCTTCTTTTAGATTCACTCGTTCTATAACTACATAATTTATCTTTTAAGATATTATCATTATCACTATTGCTTTGAGATTTTAATTCAAATCTATCTAACCAATTATTCTTTTGTTTAGGCGTATCTAAAGTTAATAAATAATTAGCAGTTTTCTCCATTAATGACTTTGAATCTCTAGAAATTAAATTAGTTTCTTCAATATCTTTTTCAATATAGTTAATCAAATTATCAGCTCTAACTATTTTATC
>CAZTTM010000175.1:0-1854 GCA_964616035.1 uncultured Muribaculaceae bacterium | reverse complement strand
CTTGACTTATCAATACGATAAAACCTTTCAAATATTTTTTCCCTTTCATCTTCTGGAATTGGCTCTCCCATATTTTTTACTTGCCAAATTATATTGTTTTTATTCTTTTTCAATTCCACGATTACTTCTTTTGATTTTTCTGTATGTTTAATTGCATTATCAATCAAAGTAGATAATATATGTTCTACATCTTCTCTATTTCCATTCAGCATTATATTTTCTTGAACATCACTTTTTAGTAAAACATTTTTTTCATAAGCCATACTCTCAAACATAGAAACAATAATTTCAGTTTCTTTTGATATATCAAATTCCTTATGCTCTTTTAATTCAGCTACATTTTCCATTTTTGCAAGTAATAGCAATTCATTTATTAATTTATTCATACTATCTATTTCATTTTGAATATAATTTATCCATTTATTATTTCCAACTTGTCCTTCTAAAACATCTGTATTAGCCTCTATTACAGCAAGAGGTGTTTTTAATTCATGTGATGCATCAGAAATAAATTGTTTTTGTTTTTCAAACGTTTCTTGTATTGGCTTTACAATAACTGTTGATAATCTCTTTGCAACAACATATATAATAATTAAAGATATAATACAACCTATTATAGAAAATATTATTATTTTCTTTATTTGCAAAGCTACAGCTTTATTTTCCATAAGTATAACTGTATTACTTCCTCTTGTTCTTCTTGTTTTATAAATATAATCTCCTATAATTCCATTTTCACTTTTCCCATTGCTTATTTTAATTGCATATTGTTTTATTTTCTCATCATCTGTTTTATCTGATCCACCTAAAACTTTTGAATTTTCAATTCTAAAAATATATACTCCATCAAAATTCACATCAAAGTTCATTTTGTTATCGGTATTTTCTCTTTCTTCCATTGTATTTCTGGGTTCAAAATTTATAAATCTATCAAGCATAAAAGTAGATGTTCTAATTGTATTTTTATAATTAAAAAAAGTAAATAATATTATAATTCCTAAAATAATTATTGATAAAGCTGCCATTATAATGAAAAATATTCTTTTGCTTAATTTTTTAATCATCTTCTACCTCCATTTTATATCCAATTCCTCTAATGGCTTTTATTTTAACATTTGATTTTAACAATTTTAGTTTCTTTCGTAAAAATGAAATATAAACTTCCACATTATTATATTCTGCATCACTATCATATCCCCAAATTTTATTAGCCAATGTTTCCCTATCTATTATTTGCTTTTTATTTAACAATAGTATTTCTAATAAATCTAGTTCTTTTCCATTTATTAATATGCTATTTTCTTCGCAAACAATTTTTCCTGTTTTTAAATCTAGTTTAATATCTCCAAACTCAAGAAAACTCATATCTTCAACATTTGATTTTCTTTTAAGTATAATCTTTACTCTTGCTATTAATTCCCTCATATGAAACGGTTTGGTAATATAATCATCTGCTCCATTCTCTAAACCATTTAATTTATCATATATTTCAGATTTTGCTGTTAGTATTATAATTGGTGTATCTATTTTTTCATTTTTTAAATTATTCAATATTTCAAACCCATTTTTGCTAGGTAGCATTATGTCTAATAATATTAAATCATAAATATTTGTTAGTGCTTCACACTCTCCTTTTTCTCCATCAGTTACAATCTTAACATCAAAATGTTCTCTTTTTAAGGTTTCTGATATTGCATCAGCTAAACTATATTCATCTTCTATAATTAATATCTTCATAACAATCACTCATTTCTTGCATAATATTATATTAAATCTTTTATATGTAAGTTTATTTATTATATTATAATACATATATAATATAATAAGCAATAACTCCTTCAATGATAAGTTATT
>CAZTTM010000174.1:0-1859 GCA_964616035.1 uncultured Muribaculaceae bacterium | reverse complement strand
TTCCTACATAAAAAAATATAGATATCATAAGCAAATATCTATATTTTAATATTAATATTAAAGAAATAACATCTTTCTAGCACATCTAACCATTTGATTAGAATAACCCATCTCATTATCATACCAAGCAACTATTCTAACTAACTGTTTATTATCTACATCAATAATATTGGTTAATCTACCATCAACTGTTGCTCCACATGTTGTAGATATTATATCAGATGAAACTATTGGATCTTCAGTATATTGAATAGTCTCATTACAATTATTCTTAAATATATTATTTATCTCATCACGAGTTGTATTTCTACCTAATTCTAATACTAAATCTATCAATGATCCATCAGATACTGGTACTCTAATAGCACTACCTAATAATCTACCATCAAGTTCAGGAATAACTTTTCCTATTGCTAAAGCTGCACCCGTTGAAGTAGGAACAATATTCATCGCACATGCTCTACCTCTTCTTTCTTTAATACCCTTCTTATGAGCAACATCCAAAGTAACCTGATCATTTGTATAAGCATGAATAGTAGTCATATTACCTTTAATAATACCAAATTCATCATTAATAATATCCACAACAGGAGCTAAACAATTAGTCGTACAACTAGCAGCCGAAACAATAACATCATTACTATTTAATATATTATCATTAACATTATAAACTATTGTTTTCATATTACCTTTACCAGGTGCTGAAATTAATACCTTCTTAGCGCCTGCTTTAATATGCAACATTGCCTTATCATATTCAGTAAATCTTCCCGTACATTCAAATACAATATCAATATCTAATTCTTTCCAAGGTAAATTAACTGGATCAGCTTCTTTATATATATTAATATGTCTTCCTTCAACTATTAACCCCGTTTCATCATAAGAAATATCTTTATCATATCTTCTATGATTAGTATCATATTTAAGTAAATAGTATAACTCTTCAGGAGATGATAAATCATTAATGGCAACAACCTCTAAATCCTTATCTTCTTCCATTATTCTAAAAACCAATCTCCCTATTCTTCCAAAACCATTTATTGCAACTTTCTTCATATCTATCCTCCAATAATATTCTACCACAAAATAATAAACATACAACAAAAAAATTACCATTATCACTAATAGTAATTTTTTTAATGTCCTTTAATTATTCAATAATTTCAGAAACAACACCAGCACCAACTGTATGTCCACCTTCTCTTATAGAGAATTTAGTACCATTTTCAACAGCGATTGGAGCTATTAATTCAACTGTCATTGAAACATTATCACCAGGCATAACCATTTCAACGCCATCAGGTAATGAAATTACACCAGTAACATCAGTAGTTCTGAAATAGAATTGAGGTCTGTAATTTGTAAAGAATGGAGTATGTCTTCCACCTTCTTCTTTAGAAAGTACATAAACTTCAGCTTTGAATTTTTTGTGTGGATGAACACTTCCTGGTTTAGCAAGAACTTGTCCTCTTTCAACATCTTCTCTAGCAATTCCTCTTAATAATACACCAGCATTATCTCCTGCTTCAGCATAATCAAGTGATTTTCTAAACATTTCAATACCAGTAACAACTGTTTTCTTAGTATCTTTAAGACCAACAATTTCAACTTCATCATTAAGTTTTAATTGTCCTCTTTCAACACGACCAGTAACAACTGTACCACGACCAGTAATAGTGAATACATCTTCAATACTCATTAAGAATGGTTTTTCATGGTCACGTTCAGGAGTTGGAATCCAAGTATCAACAGCATCCATTAAATCTAAAATAGATTGAACGTATTTAGGATCTCCTTCTAGTGCTTTTAATGCAGAACCTCTGATAATAGGAGTATTATCTCCATCAAATCCATAT
>CAZTTM010000173.1:0-1889 GCA_964616035.1 uncultured Muribaculaceae bacterium | reverse complement strand
ATTTTAATTTTTATTAAAAAATTCAGAAAAAAGTGTACAAACGAAAATATTCAATATTTATTTTTAGTTTTTTTTATGGTATCATTAATAATAGTAGTGGGAGGAGTTAATTATGATAGTAAGAAAACCCTTTGCTTTTTTAATAAAACATTTTAAAGCTATTCATTTATTCTTATTTGGATTGTTAGTATATATATGTTATAAGTATAATGGAATAGTATCTTTTTTAAGAAATTATATATCTACAGGGAATGGTAGATATGATGCTGTAAATTATATTGATTATACACCTATATATGTAATACTTGGTGCTATTGTTGTAATGTTAGTAATATTTTATTTAATGAAATATAAAGATAAGCCTAAAAGATTATATTTATTAAGTATTATTGGGTATATTATTGTAATAGTTTTATTTATATTATTATTTAATTATTTAAGAACATTTACAAGTTCAGTTCTTGAACAAAAAACATTGAGGTTATATCGGGATATATCGTTAATGGGATTATTATTTCAATACATAATAATAATAATTATGCTTATTAGAGGACTTGGCTTTGATATAAAGAAATTTAATTTTTCTAAAGATATTCAGGAATTAAATATTGATCTTACAGATAATGAAGAAGTAGAATTATTAATGGGTTTTGATATTAATAAAACTAAGTTTAAAATACGTAAATCCTTTCGCGAGTTTAAATATTTTATTAAAGAAAATATTTTATTTACAGGTATTTCTTTAATAGTAATTATAATAGTTTTATGGGTTCTAGTATCTAATTATACTAAAAAGAATAAAGTATATACTGAAGAAGAATATTTTGGTATTGATTTTAATATGCAAGTAAGTGGTAGTTATTTAACTAAAGAAGATAAGTCTTTAAAAAAACTTAGTACTGGTAATAGTACTATATTAGTAGTTAAGTTTAAAATATCTAGTAAATATGAAGATATATTAAATCCAGATAGTTTTATTATAAGTATATATGACAAAAGTTATTCTCCTATTAATAAGTATTGTTCTGCATTAAATGATATTGGTAAGTGTTATAATAAAATAAAATTAACTGAAGAAGAAAAAGAATATATATTAGTTTATTTAGTTGATGATAGTGTTTTAGATAAAAAAATATATCTTAAATATGACTATGGTTATTTAACTAATAAAAATAATTCTATTATTAAAGTAAGATTAGATCCTAATAATATTGATGATGAAGAAACAATTACTAAAAATATTACTGAAACATTAGACTTTGATGATCCAATATTAGATAACTATATACTAAAAATAGATGAATATAATATTAGTGATAGTTTTGAAATTAATACTGATATAACTTTAAAACCAGTTGATTATAATACTATTATTAGATTAAAACTAAGTAGTGGTAGTGAGATAGTAGATAGTTATGCTTTATTAAAATATACTATTTCTAATGTAGAACATACTAGTACAATGAGTAAAATGTATGATGATAATGGGTATAGTTATTATGAAATAAGTAATGAAGTTGCTTTTGCAAGTTCTATAAAACTGGTGTTAAGTAGTAGGCATAATAATTATGAATATATTATTAAATAGGAATTGACAATTAATAAAATATATAATACAATGTATATACGTGGAAAGCGTATATACAGTAATATGGACCTATAGCCAAGTGGTAAGGCGTGGGACTGCAACTCCCTGATCGTTGGTTCAAATCCGACTGGGTCCTCCAAGTGATTATTAGCCCTTGAAGTGCAAGGGTTTTACTCTATGCAGATATAGTTTAGTGGTAGAACGTGAGCTTCCCAAGCTTATGGTGCGAGTTCAATCCTCGCTATCTGCTCCATTTGAAATCAACTTACGGACTTAATTGTTCGTGAGTTTTTATTTTATA
>CAZTTM010000172.1:0-1910 GCA_964616035.1 uncultured Muribaculaceae bacterium | reverse complement strand
AACGACATCTAAATTATTTTTCTTTAACTCTTTAGAAATCATTGTTAATTCTTTATAATCATCATTAACTACTAATACTTTCATTTTATTAGAATATTTTAACACAGCCTTATCTAATATATCTAATTTTTCATTATTAGTATCAACAAGTTGTTCTAGTACAATTTTAAATGTCATTATACCTTCATTAGTTGAAATTAACATTATTCCACCTAATAAATCAACAAGTTTTTTAACATTTTTTAAATCAATATTCATATTATCAATCTTATCTATATCTTTATATGTAGTTTCATCTTCACTACTAAGAATATTATTTATATAATTTAAATCATAATTACATAAATTCGTTTGAATAGTAAAAATCAATCTACATATATCATTCTTAGTAATAGCATAAATATCTAAATCAACTAATCCATCTGGTTTATTTACATTCTTATTTGAAATAAGTGAACAAATAACTTGCTTTAACCTACTTGAATCTCCATATAATCTATCTGGAATAGCATCACTTATACTATATTTAAGACATAATATATTATTCTTACTCTTAGATATATATATAATTTGATTAAATAAATTATATATATTATAAGAATCATTAACTATTTTAATCTTCCTCTTATCAAAATTAGAAATATTATATATAGTTTCAATAGAACTATTAATATCATTAGATAACTGAGATATATCATTTGCTAATCTATCTTTATCTTTAGCATTTCTTGTAGTTAATATTTGATTACTATATAGTTTTATCTTATTAATTGGATTCTTTATATCTTCAGATATATTAAAAAGTATATTTGCTCTAGAAATAATACCATCTTCTACTACTTCTCTATTTTTTATATACTCTTCTAGCATTTTTAAATCTGGGTTTTCTATTGTAAAATACATAATCAAGCAAGTAATAACAACAGATGGATTAATAATGAAATTAGCACTAGGAATATATAATTGAACAATAGAAATAGCAATTCCTTCAAATATTAATAATATAATTGGAATATATTTTTTATTTTTTAAACATTTTAAATCAATTAAACAAAAAAATATGAGAATTATATAAATTATAACAAATAATAATGATGTATAATCCATCGCTAATCCTTTGGTCATTACACCATTATCAGTTATAAATATATCTAATGGCAAAAAAGCTATAACCATAATATTAGAAATGATAAAAGTCAAATATACAATCATATTTCTACTTCGCATTTCCTTTTTATAAAACTTTGTTATATTGTATGTATAAAACGCAAACATTGATAATATAGTAATTAATCCGACTAAATATAATTTATTAAACACTATTATTATTTTATTCTTGTTAGTTATATTTGCAGTTAATAAAAAGCCTAAAATAATACCAATAATAATAGTTAAAAAAGATACTATTATTAACCATCCGTATGTGTATTCTTCAATGCTGTGCAACCTTTCTTTACCAAAAAAAATAACCATAAGAATTACCAAAATTACCAAAGCAAAAATATTCAAAATACTATAAGCAACATTCATAATTACATTCAATCCTTTCACACAAAGCATACATGATTTTGTATTCATCTATAGTAATTATACCACTAAGTTGAGTTTATTATATCCATTTTTATTAAATAAATCCTTTCATTGCCTAATGTCATTAAAAAGTCCACAAAATAAGTTTATTCTGTGGACTTTTTAATTAACTTTTTCTTTATACCTTTTATATTTTTTGGAGGGATTATTTGAATATCACCTATTGAAATGTTTGACTCATCTAAAATCACTTCTACTTCATCACCAGTAATCCCTTCATTTATAATTGCATTATAATCTATTTTTGCCATCTTTGTTTGAGGAAGCTCCTCTTTAAACTTAAACATTGAAGGAATTTGCCTTGATGAAACATAAACATT
>CAZTTM010000171.1:0-1913 GCA_964616035.1 uncultured Muribaculaceae bacterium | reverse complement strand
AATTAGTTTTACAGGCATGTTCTTTTTTCATGATAACATCATCATTTAAATTAAAATCTTTATCCATCTATTCTTCCTCAACTTTAACATTCATTTTAGATAGTATCTCTTCTAATTCTTCAACCCCATCAAAATATATTTCTATTTTCTTTTTACTTACTCTTACTTTAGTATCTAAGCTATCCATAATTATATTTTCATACATTCTATATTTATGGTCAAAACTCCTTTTACTTGCACTAGTCCCTTTTACTATTACATCATTTTTGTCCTCTTGACTCAGTCTTTCTAAATCTCTTACAGACATATCTTCTGTGACTATTCTTTTTGCTAAATCATTTACTTTTTCTTCATCATCCATTTTAGATAATACTCTAGCATGTGACATACTTATAGCTTTCTTTTCAACTAATCTTTTTACATCATCAGGTAGTTTAAGTAAGCCAAGTAAATTAGTTACATAAGTTCTACTTTTACCAAATTTATTTGCAAATTCTTCTTGTGTATATCCTTTTAATTTAATAATATTACTTATACTACTTGCTTCATCTATTGGATTTAAATCTTCTCTTTGTATATTTTCAATTAATGCTATTTCCATCATTTCTTGGTCATCAAAATCTTTGATTATGGCAGGTATTTTTTTAAGGCCCGCAATTTTAGCAGCTTTAGTTCTACGTTCACCCGCTACTAGTTCATAACCTTTAATACTTTTCTTAACAATAACAGGTTGAACTACCCCATATTGTTCGATAGATTTAGCAAGTTCATTTAAAGTTTCACTATCAAATGTTTTTCTAGGTTGATAAGGATTACTTCTTATTTCATCAATATTTATTTCTGTTACATCTTTTTTGTTTTCTTCTACAACAGTATCTTCAAAGTTATCAAAATCAATAACATTATTAGAAAATAATTGTTCTAATCCTTTACCTAATGCCTTTTTCTTAGTTTCCATCTCTACTAACCACTTCCTTTGCTAAATTAGCATAAGCTTCCGTAGCTCTACTTAAAGGGTCATATTCATTAATTGGCTTACCATGGCTAGGTGCTTCTACTAATCTTACTAATCTAGGTATTATTGTATTAAATACTTTATCTTTAAAGTATTTTCTTATTTCTTCAATTACTTCAAGACCAATATTTGTTCTTCCATCAAGCATTGTTAAAAGTACGCCTTCAATTCTAAGATTAGGGTTCATACTTCCTTGGACCATTATAATACTATTAAGTAGTTGTGTTATACCTTCTAGGGCAAAAAATTCACATTGTACAGGTATTATAACACTATCAGATGCTACTAAAGCATTCATAGTACCTAGTCCTAGTGATGGTTGACAATCTATTATTATATAATCATAATTATCTTTTATTTCATCTAGTTTTAATTTTAATTGCATATTTTGACTAAATTCTTTGTCTTCAAGCATTCTTTTAACAAATTCTACATCTACACCAGCTAGGTTAATAGTTGATGGTATAATACTTAAATTATGAAATTTAGTTTTCTTAATTGCTTTTTTAACTTCACATTTACCAGTTATTAGTTCATATATGTCATTTTTAAAATCATTAGATGTTAAACCTAATCCAGTTGTAGCATTACTTTGAGGGTCCATGTCAATAAGAAGGGTTCTTTTACCCATTTTTCCTAAAGCAGCAGATAAATTTATACTTGTGGTAGTTTTTCCAACTCCACCCTTTTGATTAACAAGTGATATAATTTTAGCCATAACAAGCACTTCCATTCTATACAACTTACGTACTACTTTATTTTATCAAATTATTAATTACTTGTCTATGATTTTAGAACAAAAATACAAAAAGAAAGTTACTATTCACAGCCAAAGAAATTAAGTCACTACAAATAAACTAAGTTTTTCTTAGCTTATTTTCATTTCATCTAATGTATA
>CAZTTM010000170.1:0-1914 GCA_964616035.1 uncultured Muribaculaceae bacterium | reverse complement strand
AAATTAACGTTCGTTAGAAATAATACTATTAAAAAGAACGCTCGTTAAAATTAATAGTATAAATGTTATAGCAATTATATAAATAATACTTACAAAGTAATTAAGTTTTATAAATAAACTATATCCATTTCACGCGAAGCCATTTAAAACATAATGTATTAAATATGTTTAAAATGTTAGAATAGAAGTAGTTACAAAGTGATATCAATTTATTAATAACTTACTAATAAAACATTAGTAAGAAACTTAAAAAGGTATATCGATATGGTTCAAAATTGCACAAATTAACATATTCTTACATACTCTACTATCTAAGATAATATATACGTTTTTACATGGAGGTAAATAACAATGGCAATTGCAGAAGTAATTAAATACGAAGGAGATAATTCTACTTTTATTTGGAAACATCCAAGTGAAGATTTTAATTGTTTTACACAATTAATAGTTCATGAATCTCAAGAAGCAATATTCTTTATGAATGGCCAAGCTTTAGATTCTTTTGGTCCAGGTAGATATACTCTTGATTCACAAAACATTCCAATTTTAGGTAAGTTAATTGATGCTACAGTCCATGGAGGAGAATCACCATTTCATTGTGAAGTATATTTCATAAATAAGACAGTACAAATGTCTATTAAATGGGGTACTGATTCTAAAGTAAGATATATTGATCAAGATTCTGGTATACCAATTGAACTAGGCGCAAGTGGTGAAATGAACTTGGCTGTTGATAATGGTAGAAAACTACTTGTAAAGCTAGTTGGTACAACTAGTGGTATATCTTGGGATAATGAAAATAATAACTTTACTCAAAGTTTAAGAAGTTCATTTAGACCATTAATATCAACTCAAGTTAAATCTAATTTATCTCAAGCAATTAAACAAGAAAACTTTGATATTTTAGAAATAGATGAACATTTAGAAAAATTATCATCAGTATTAAAAGATAAAATCAATCCTGGTTTTGAAGAATATGGTTTAACTATTCCTCAATTCTTTATTACTTCTATAGTTTTACCAGAAGAAGATCCTAACTTTAGAAGATTAAAAGAATTACATACCATCTCTTTACAAACTAGAATGATTAAGGCTCAATCAACAATTAAGCAAGCACAGGCTTTAGCTGATGCTGATGTTGAAACTGCTAATAGACAATTAGAATTAGAAAAACAATTAACCCAAACTGAAATAACTAGAAAACAAGCTGAAAGAGATATTATTGAAGCTCAAGCTGATGCTGAAAAAACTAAATTAACAGGATTTGCTGAAGCACAAGTAATGGCAGCTAAAGGTTATAACCAAAAAGATGTATTACAAGCAGAAGTACAAAAAGCCTATGCTGAAGGGTTAGGCAATATGGGCTCTAGTGGTGGTAGTGCTGGTGGCTCTGTTGTGTCAGATATAGTAGGACTAGGTGTTGGTTTAAAAGCAGCAGGAGCATTCACTAATCAATTAGGTGATATGTTTAATACCAATACAAATAATCAAACTAGTAATGCTTCAAGTATTACTTGTTCAAAGTGTGGTGCCACAATACCTGCTAACTCTAAATTCTGTTTAGAATGTGGTGCACCTATTACTCTAGATAATGAAATAACATGTCCTAACTGTGGCAAGAAAGTTATTAAAGGTAAGTTTTGCCCAGAATGTGGACAAAAACTATAGGAGAGATTAATTTATGAGAAAGTCTTTTAAATATTTTTTAGCTATATGGTTTATTTGTTTATTAACCTTTCTAGCATTTGTATTTATTATTCCTAGCACAATAGATGGCAAAACTATTATTCAACTAGTTTCACTTATCTCTATTAAAGATGCTTATATTATGAGCCTATCTGGAATAGGCGATATGGTATTTACTAAATATGGTGGTGCATTTTGGCCTTGCTTTATATTAATTATTCTTACTTT
>CAZTTM010000169.1:0-1926 GCA_964616035.1 uncultured Muribaculaceae bacterium | reverse complement strand
TATTTTTAGTAGATGTGGTTTTGCCATATTGGCAGACTGGTCTTGAACTCCTGACCTCAAGTGATTTGCCTGCCTCAGCCTCCCAAAGTGCTGGGATTACAGGCGTGAGCTACCGCGCCCAGCCTTAAAACACTTTTCAAATTTATCTTTGCTTTTGTAATATTATTTAATCTACTATTTTGTTTTTCTAACTCTAATAAATATAATCTATTCTTTAATATTTCTAAAGCTTTTTCTCTATTTTGAATTTGACTTCTTTCATTTTGACAAGTTATAACAATACCAGTAGGAATATGAGTAATTCTAACTGCAGAATCACTAGTATTAACACTTTGACCTCCCGCTCCACTACTATGATAAACATCTATTTTAAGATCTTTATCATTAATAACAATATTAATACTATTATCAAACTCAGGTATTACTTCAACTGAAGCAAATGAAGTATGTCTTCTTTTTCCCGCATCAAATGGACTTATTCTAACTAAACGATGAACTCCTCTTTCCCCTTTAAAATAACCATAAGCATTAGTTCCTTTTATTTGAAATAAAATACTCTTAAAGCCTACTTCTTCACCTTGTTGACGACTTAATTCCATTATAGAATAGTTATTTTTTTCACAATACCTAGTATACATTCTTGCCAGCATATTAGCCCAATCACAACTTTCCGTACCACCCGCTCCAGCATGTATTTCTAAAGTACAATTATATTTATCATATTCACCTGATAAATAAGTAGTAATCTTTAATTCTTCTACTTCACTTAAAATATCCTTATATTCTTCATTAAGTAATAAAATAATCTCATCATCTAGGGTGTCTTCTAGTAAACTTAAATTATTAGTAATTTTATCAGTTAATGTTTCTACTATATTAATAGTATTCTTAAGATTATTACTTTCATTTATTACTTGTTCCGAATATTTACGATCATTCCAAAAATCAGGTTTATTCATAATAATAGATAATTCTTCTAATCTATTTCTTTTATTATCTAAGTCAAAGAGACCTCCTAATTGAATTTATATCTTTTAATAATTCTTGATAAGATAACTTTAAATTAATATTCATAATATATCACATCCTATATCTTTACTATTAAATTATACACTATTACAAAAAAAAATAAAAGACTTATTGCAAACTTTGCAATAAGTCATAATTGTTTGTTATATTTTCTCTATTACCTTAATAAACTTTACTTGCCCATTTTCTACTAGATAACCATAATTATTACCTACAAGTTCATAATAATCCTGTAATACTTTCGTAGGTTTAATCAAGTACTGTTCAGCAAATCCATCACCTATCCATAATCCTGTACTTGGATTAATAGTTGACTTGTACCATGACTCATACTCATAAGGTTTAAATCCAGATGGGATATCTATAAATATGAAATGAACTTTTAAACTTTCTTTTGATTTTGTTATAATATTTACAAATTTATCTTTAACTTCTTTTTCTAAAGAACTAATAAACTTATCAAAGCCAATAACAACACATAAAACATCCTCAACATTTTTTATTGATCTTATATTGTTATTATTTTTCTTATATAATTCATCTACGTCATTAATATATTCATTCAATGAATCTATTGTTTTTGCATAATCACTATTTAGATAATTTATCTTTGTAAAATTACTATTATCATAAATATATTTAGAGTCAAATACAAATGTCTTCATATTTGCTTTATCTAAAACTCTTAATAATTTATCAACAAATGATATACTTTCATCTAGTTCTCTAAAGCTTACCAAATAACTCAATTCATCTTTCATCTTTATATTAGCTATACCTAGTCCTTCTTTTACCATACCGACAGGAATAAAGTTTAAATTTATGTCTGTTCTATTTAAAGCATTAAAATCAACTTCTTTTGGTAAAACAGGTATTGAATGTATTTTTGTTTTATAA
>CAZTTM010000168.1:0-1927 GCA_964616035.1 uncultured Muribaculaceae bacterium | reverse complement strand
TGCAAGTATGGTATTGAATATGTAAATGATCCAAGAACCCATTTAAAAGTTCCTACAGTAAATAGATCTCAATTAACTTCAATATATGTAGACGAAGATTATAAATCAGCTATTAAATATGCAAGCGAAGAACAAAAGAAGTTATACGAACTCGAAGCAAAGCAAATTGATGATATACAAAAAGATATTTTAACTATATCTAATAAAGAAGATCCTTTTGATGTATTCATATGTTACAAAGAATCAGATGATAATGGCAAAAGAACACCCGATTCTGTTTTAGCTAACGAACTATATAATGAATTAACTAGAGATGGTTATAAAGTATTCTTTTCTAGAATTACATTAGAAGATAAGTTAGGCAGCGCATATGAACCTTATATCTTTGCTGCTTTAAATAGTTCTAAAGTAATGGTAGCACTAGGTACAAAACAAGAATATTTTAATGCAGTATGGGTTAAAAACGAGTGGAGTAGGTATCTTGCATTAATTAAAAAAGGTGAAAGAAAATTACTTATTCCTGCATATAAAGATATGAATCCGTATGATTTGCCAATTGAGTTTTCGCATCTTCAAGCTTTAGATATGTCAAAACTTGGCTTTATGCAAGACTTAATTAGAGGAATTGAAAAAATAATCAATGTCAATTCATCTAAAAAACAAGACACCACTTCAACAAATAATTCTAATTCAAATGTTGATTCTTTGCTTAAAAGAGTGTTCTTATTCTTAGAAGATGGTAACTTCAAAGAAGCTAATGAATACTGTGAAAAGGTATTAGATATAGATCCTGAAAATGCTGAAGCTTATTTAGGTAAACTAATGGTTGATTTAAAACTAAATAAACAAGAACAACTTGGTGAATATATAGAAGGTTTTGAAGATAATCCTTATTATTTAAAAATAAGAAGATTCGCTGATAAGACACTCAATAATCAATTAGATGAATATTTAAATAATATTAATAAGATTAATGATATTTATAAAAAAGAAAACAAGAAAAAACAAGCAAACAAACTTAAGATAATACTTCCTTTAATTATTTGTGTTTGTATTGGTTTTATATTTGTTTTAAATACGATAATTATTCCTAACAATAAATACAATGCTGTAATTAAACAAATTAAAGATGGCGATATTATTGAAGGCTATGAAGCCTTAATCGCCATGGATGGATATAAAGATAGTGCTGAAAAGGCAGAAAGCATATATACAAAGTATTGCATAGAAAAGATTAAAATTTCTAATGTTGAAGATACAGTTGTCTTTGGTACTTATGAACAAGATAATGATTTATCAAATAATAAAGAAGAAATTGAATGGATTGTATTATATAAAAAGAATGATAAGGCATTATTAATAAGTAAATATGGACTTGATTGTAAAAAGTATAATGAAGAATCAGGCTATATTACTTGGGATAAATGTTCTATTAGAAAATGGTTAAATAATACTTTCTATAATGAAGCATTTACCAGCAAAGAACAAAACTACATATTAACTACTTCTAATACAACTGAATTTGCTTGTGATAATGAAAGTTACGACAAAGTATTCTTGTTAAGTTATACAGAAGCTGACGAATACTTTGATGATGATGAAGCAAGAGCTACTACAGCTACTAAATATGCTATAGCTAATGGAGTTCAAGCATATTCAGATGGTTCATGTTGGTGGTGGCTAAGATCAGTTTGTGAAGATAATAGATATGTTACTAATGTTCGTTCTAAAGGAAATATAAGATATGCTCCAGAAAAAACACCTAATGATGAAGGCTATGCTGTGAGACCTGCAATATGGGTAAGTTTTGGATGATTAAATAAATAAATTTGATTGTAACTAGAGAATATAAAACTTAGTGAAAGGGGTAAGAATAATGTCTGTATTTAAATGTAAAATGTGTGGAGGAACAATAGAGTTTGAACCT
>CAZTTM010000167.1:0-1928 GCA_964616035.1 uncultured Muribaculaceae bacterium | reverse complement strand
TGGCCAAGTCCAATGCCAACCTGTCCATATTAAAATAATTAAGGGAAATTGACTCCCATGCCGTGTATAGACTATTAAAAATTAGGAGGATGTTATCATGGATGAAACTAGATCAAGATCGTATTCAGAGTCAAGCAAATTAAAAAAGAGTAATGCTCATAGCACATCAGGGACTGATGACCATTTGGAATTAAATCAAAGTATGTATATAGAGCAGAGCAAAGAGCAACTTTATGATGACATGTCAAGGGACAGGTTTGTTCAGGGAGCCAAAGATAACGTCAATAAAAACGACGAGTATAAGCAAAGCTATTACCAAAAAAAGTTTAATTCAATTAAAAACGCTATTAGTGAGGTAATGCCAGAAGTATATAACAATAAAAATTCTAAGCTTCACGCAGTGAAGCAAAAGCAGGATGTGTATCATAATGCCCGTGGCACCAAGCTAATGGAGTCAGGAGATGATGTAATTGAAATACAAATTGCTGGAAGTGGATTTAAACGTCCAATTAAAACTCACAAGTATTTTGATGGGTTAGATGGACTGACGGACTCAATAAGTCGCGAGGAGGCGGAAAAGGATCCGACGTTAGATCATGATTATATGATTGTACAAGTTTCTTCAAAGGAAATGTGGAAACTGGCGGAAACATATATCTATGATGAGGCAGAATATAGAAAAGTACTAGAAACTCGTGGCGGCGATAAATCAAATAGTATCAAATATAAAAGAGAAAAGGAACTGATAGAAAAGCATATACTTACATTTGTGGATGCATTGAAAGAGCAGTACAGTGCTGGGGAGGGAAAAATTAAGGATGCTGATAGACAGCCCTACGATAAAATTCTTTATGGTGAAAACTATATTAAGGATGATAAAAGATTAAATCATAAGTACGTATATAAAAAATTAAAAGTACATAAAAATAATAATGGTGAGAGTTCTAAGGTGAAGTTGTCCATGGCAGGACCATTGGTGTTAACCGGAGCACTTAATTTGGGCGAGTACCAGATAGATAATCTCAAAGAATATACATTGGCTGCTGCTCAGACATACCTGAAACAACAAATAATCACTTGGTATGAATATTATAATAAAATGCAGGTGGCACTGGCAAGTAACGACATGAAAGAAGCAGAAGCCTGTAAGCAGAAGATGAAGAGAAGTCATGTGTTATTACGAGGTCACAGCCGTGGAGCTGTTGCATCTTCTCTTGGCGCTATGAAAGTGAAATATTGGTTGGAAACTGAATTCCCAGAATTTGCCAAGTGGGTAGATATAGAGGTTATTCAAATGGATCCAGTTCCTGGATTTCTTAGCGACCATGGCTTTAATGCTAAGCTGGATTATAGAGAGACTAATGAGAAAAAAATTGAGTCCTATAAACGTGAAAAAATGATGCCTTTGGGTGATGAAGGAAAGACTACGGTTATGTATAGCATGCTGACACAGTATAAATGGGCTTTTACTCCACAAAAGGTAAAAGGGGCCAATCGCATTATTCTTATGATGGAGAGTCATTCCTTACAGCAGTATCAGACAGAAGAAGTTGATGGCAAAAGACACCAAAGGGCTCTTATGGATATATCTACCGGCGAAAAATATAGAGGCACTGGTATTAATGAACTCCCAGATGGTGTCTACATTGTAGATGAAAAAAATCAATTAATTAGGATGACTGACTATAAATCCACTTGCCTAATAATGGATAAAATCATTCAATCCAAGAAAAATCCGGATAAGTTGGATTATAAAGGGCAGGAGGGTCGTTTTGATTTAATAAAAGACGTTGTAAAGGATTGGTTTGAGAAAAATTCTAATAATCAAAAGAAGACAGAAGAGCAGCAGGTTAATCAACAGGTAGAAGAAAAGAAAGAATACTTTGATGCAGAGTTTCTGTCAAGTGCAGGAGAGTTTGCAAAAAAAG
>CAZTTM010000166.1:298-1952 GCA_964616035.1 uncultured Muribaculaceae bacterium | reverse complement strand
AAAAAGTAAAGGCAAAAAAGTAAAGATGGACATAAAAGCAAGTGGAGCAAATTGGTTTTTTTCATATGGCTTATCCCAGCAACAAATAGCTCATTTATGTTGGTTTAATGATAAAAACATACAAGAAAGAGTAAGTATTGCACAAATTTATTCATCTTTGTGTAATGGTGAAAATCAACAAGCAGATATTGATGAAGTGATTATCAAACAAGAAATCGACAATAATCATATAGAATATATCATCAAAAAACCTATACTAATATATTCTAGGCGTGATAATACTTGGAAAAACGAGTTAATGTTTAATTTATCGCTAGTAGATAACTTGAATAATTTAATAGTTGATTATTTTAACAATAAATATGGATGGGAAGGCAAAAATTTTACAACCAAATTTAAAGAAAGGGTTATAATTGATTGTAACTTTGAACCAGAACTTAAAATTCAAAATTGCATTTTTGATAAAGGTTTAGAAATTTCGTCTAATGTTGAAATAAATTTTGCCAAAGGTGTAGTTTTTGAAAATTGTGAATTTAATGGTAGGGTTTTATTTAAAAACGCTGTGTTTGGTAGTAAAGAACAAATGGAATTTGTGAATGTAAATTTTAAAGATTGTAAATTTAAAGACGAAGTTAATTTTTCAAATTGCAAATTTTATGGAAATGTTTATTTTAACAATTCGACTTTTAAGGAATATGCTGATTTTCACGAAAGTGAATTTAATAAAACCGCTTGTTTTTATGGGGCAACCTTTGAAAAAACGCCAAATTTTAGTCAAGTTATTTTCAAAGGCAATCTTAATCTCGTAAATTCAAATTTAAACTTTGATTTTAATAAATGCAACGACACCATTGAAAAAGAATTAAAAAGGCAACAAAATAAAAATCACAAAATTACTTCAAATAAAATCGCTAATGATTTTAGAGATTCTTTTAGAATTTTTAAAAATGCTTTGATAAAAGAAAATAATCTTTTAGACGCTTCAAACTACCATAAAATTGAACTTTATTTTAAAGAAATTGAGTTAAAACATAAAAAACCTTTAAATTTAAGTGAAAAAATAGACTTGTGGCTGCTGAAATTTTACCGCTGCGCTTGCAGCCATCACACGAATTTATTGCAAGTCTTTAATTCTTTGATTATTTTAATAGGCGTTTTTACCCTTTTAAACTTTTGCATTATATTAGGTTTCAATTACATTTGTTGCGGTTTTTTTAAACTAAATCCACACGCATCTTTTGAATTTTACAATGTGCATATTAAGGGCTTTGTCGTTAATAGTTGTTTTGCAATTTTGGGCGTGAATTTTGCATTATTGTTGATTTTTGTGAGTTTGTTTCTATGTTTTATATTTTGCAACATTTTTAGAAAAATTGCGCTCGTGCCGTGCTATTTTATTAGCCTTATTTTGCTTATCTCATCGCCCAAATATCTAATCCCAGCTATTAGCATTTTTACCGATAAAAGATTATTGCTCGACCCATTATCAATAAACGGCGGTTTATACACCATACTTTTTAGCTTTATAATTTATTCATTCATAAAAATAGCTCGTAGAAATTCAATAGTCCCAGCTTAAAGTAAAGCCCAAACTAACCTTGATATTAGCACATTAGAGGCGCAAATCAACTTCGCCATCTATGCCCTCTACGCC
>CAZTTM010000166.1:0-288 GCA_964616035.1 uncultured Muribaculaceae bacterium | reverse complement strand
CGAAACCACCCTCATCGAAAGGAAGTAAAAAAAGTTGTTTTAAAACAAAACACAGCGAGTAAAAATGAGAAAAATGAATGTAGCGAAACGCGGAGTGAAAGTAAATGGAGCGGGAAACGAGATTCGAACTCGCGACCCCAACCTTGGCAAGGTTGTGCTCTACCACTGAGCTATTCCCGCGTTTTCGCGCTTTGGTGCGCTTTTTTTGGCTTTTAGCGCAAAATAAAACGAGATTTTACAAAAAAATGTTTTAAAAGTCAAGGTTTTTGGGTGGAAATTTTGCTAATT
>CAZTTM010000165.1:0-1987 GCA_964616035.1 uncultured Muribaculaceae bacterium | reverse complement strand
TTATTATAATGGAGAAAGTATAGCAGAGGTATCAAAGACTATTGAGGCAACATATGATAATATAGCACCTACTATTAGTGTTAATGTATATAAGATTGCTAGTTATGATGGTAGTAATCCTAAGAGTAAGGGAGATTTAATTACTAGTATTAATAGTGATTATAATGTTGGTGAATGGGTAAATTATGGATATTGGTTTGAGATTAGTGCTAATGAAGATAGTACTATAAAATGGTCATATAATAATACTAATAAAGTTAATGGTAGTTTACCAAGTACTAGTGGATCTGATTGTAATACTACATGTTCTAAAACATTATCTGGAGATGGTAATAGATTAGCAATTATTGAGGCTATTGATGAAGCAGGAAATAGTAGTCAATTAAAAATTGATATTAAAATAGATAGAACTGCTCCTACTATTGATACAATGTTATATAGGTGTAGTAGTGATAGTGATTATTCTTCTTTAATAACAAGCGGAGAAACAAATACGACAGTAACTATTAATAGCAAGGTATGGGCTTATAATGGAATAAATATTAAATATGATGTAAAAGATAGTATATCTGATGTTAAAGAAGTGAGAGTATTACAAAATGCTAGTGGTATTTATGATGTATTAAGTACTAATATGGTAAGTAATGAGATAACTTCTAGTAGTGGAAATATTAAAGTATTTGATTCTGGGCGAAGATATATACAAATAGAAGCATCGGATAATGCTGGTAATGTTTCTACTCTTAATGTTATAGGATATTTATCTAATGTTATAACTGTAGATTATGATGCTAATGGGGGAAGTGGAGCGCCTGTAAGTCAAAATAAGGTTTATTCAACGGATATAACATTATCAAGTACTAAGCCAACTAGAAAAAACTATGTTTTTGCAAATTGGAATACTAAAAGTGATGGTAGTGGTACAAGTTATAGTCCTGGTGCTACATATTCAAATAATGATTCTATAACTTTATATGCAATGTGGACAGTTAATGGTTATTCAATAAATTATAATTTAAATGGTGGAACAAAAGGTATTGATGCTCCAACAAGTGGTGAATCAGGAAGTATTGTTTCTGTAAGTAATCCTACTAAAACAGGTTATACATTTACTGGTTGGACAGTATCTGGTACTGGAGCATCAATCAGTGGTACTTCTTTAACAATAGGTTCTAGTGATATAACATTAACAGCTAACTGGAAGGCAAATAAAGTATATATAAATTTTGATGTAAATGGTGGTACTATTGCTGCTAGTACTGGTAGTAATACATGGTCAGTGGATAGTGATGGTATAATATATCATGATGGTACTAAATATGCACAAAGTATAAATTATGATGAGTCATTAACTAGTGATGGACTCGCAAATTATAATAATTCTTCATACATATATATAACTAAATCAGGATATTCTATTCCAGATGGCGAGGAATGGATATGTAAAAGTGGTTGTATAACGGAAAATAAAGTATATAATCAAAATACTGTATATAAGGCAACAGACTTTTGTGATGCTACTAATGGTAATTGTACAGTTATACTTAAAGCTAATTGGAATATTAGTACTTATACAATAAGTTATAATTTAAATGGTGGAGCAAAAGGCAGTAATGCTCCAACAAGTGGTGAATCAGGAAGTACTGTTTCTGTAAGTAATCCTACTAAAACAGGTTATACATTTATTGGTTGGACAGTATTAGGTACTGGAGCATCAATCAGTGGCACATCTTTAACAATAGGTACTAGTGATATAACATTAAGTGCTAATTGGGAGAAGTTGTGTACTATTCCAACATTTACTTATACAGGAAATTATCAAATTGTAGATGATAGTGATAATGTAATTAGTGATGTTTCATCATATGTTGGAGATTTTAAAATTAGATTCTTATCATCAGGTACGCTTACTATTACTGATTTAGGATGTGCTGTTGAGGGCATAGATGCCTTTATTGTAGGTGGAGGCGGTAATGGTGCTAACGGA
>CAZTTM010000164.1:0-1998 GCA_964616035.1 uncultured Muribaculaceae bacterium | reverse complement strand
AAAAATAAAGGCTTTTAAAGAGCCGAGTGAAACCAAATGAGGAATAGCAAATAGCTTGTTGATATACATCCTTTAATTCCCAATTTAAGTGTTTATAATGCTATTCGTTTAATTAGTACTTTATTTAAAAATGAAAGTGCTATTGATTGTTTAAATATAGAAGTATCATATAAAGAAATGATTGAACAAGCAATAACTTTATCAAAATCTTTTAAAGAGTTAGGCGTTAAAACTGGAGATATTATTACAGTTTCTATGCCTAATTTCTCACAAGCAATTATTGTATATTTAGCTGCTAATAGAATAGGTGCTATCACAACATTCTTAAACACTTTTGCAGAGCAGAAGAAGTATGCAAATATTTAAACTTATTTGAATTATCAATATTTATAAACTATGATAAAGATAAAGAATACAATAATAGAATAAAATTAAATACTAAAGTTAGACAAGTAATTACTTTATCGCATAATGATTTAAATAATAAAAAATTTGCAAATGCTTCTTCTTGTATAATTGGGAATAATGATTATCTATCTTATAATGAGTTAGAACTAATTGCCAATTATTATAAGAAACCATTTAAAACATTATTTGGTGGTAATCAAGATTCTTTAATATTGTTTACAAGTGGTACAAAAGATAATCCTAAAGCGGTAATTTTAACTAATAAAAACATTTTAGCATCAGGAATTTATATGAAAAACTCTACTAATTTATCAAATGTTCGTGGAGAGAAGAGTCTAGTATGCGTACCTTTTACTTATCTTTATGGATTTGCTACTTCAACACTAATGTCATTACTATGTGGAAGGGAAGCATTCTTAGCACCCTATTTAACTGATACTAATATAAGTTATTTCTTGGGAAAAAACCTAATATAGTATTTGGAAGTCCTGCCTTGCTTGAACTAATTAAAAGAAATACTTTAGATGATTTGGATTTATCTTCTATTCATACATTTATATCTGGTGGTGATTTTTTGACATTATCTCAAGAGAAAGAAGGCTTAGATTTTTTTAAAAGACATGGTGCTAATGTTAATATTTGCAATGGATCATTAAATGCTGAACCAGTTGGTGCTAATACTAATTCTGTTGGAGTAAAAAATAAACAAAATATTGTCGGAAAGATATTATTAGGTAGTAGTGCTATAGTAGTAGATCCTGATATTCTTGAAGAACTAAAATATGGGGAAGAAGGGTTGTTATGTATTTCTGGAAAACATGTTTTCAAAGAATACTTTAAAGCTGGTACGAGAGGTATACTAGATAAAGAGGGGTATTTTACATTAACTGGTAGAACATCAAGGTTTTATATTATTTCAACATTAAATAAAATATATTGTGATTATGTTCAAAATATAATCTCTCTTATTGATATCGTTGATGCCTGTGCGGTTGTTAAAAAGCCAAATGATGAGATGTTATATACAAGTAAAGCATTTATTGTTTTAAAGCCGGGTATTGAGCCAAATGAAGCAACAAGAAATTATATATTAAATAAATGCTCATTACAATTAGTTTCAGAATTAGGCGAGAAGTTTCAGTTAAAACAATATGAAATTCCAACAAGTATTGATTTTATAGACAAATTATCACGGACAAAAGCCGACAAAGTTGATTACATATTTCTTGAAGAAATTGCTAATAATGAGTATAGCAAGGAGAAAAAGTTGGTAATGAAATTGACTAAATAAAAAGGTTGGTTAAAAATGGGTAGTGGAATATTCTTTCCAGTATGTGCATTATTTGTTAGTACATTGATTCTTACAATGCTGTGTTATAGGAAACATATTAATACTATAGAAACAAGACTGTATTCATGGTTGGTATCTACAAACTTTTTGGGTTTGATAATAGAACTTTGCTGTACACTTGCAGCATATTTTTCTTGTTCATTCATTCTTAATTCAACCTTTCTCATTTATATCACCTCGAGTGATATATATTACACCACATTTGAGACATAATCAAATACTAACACTTAAGACATTAT
>CAZTTM010000163.1:0-2010 GCA_964616035.1 uncultured Muribaculaceae bacterium | reverse complement strand
GGATTAATCGAGCCATTTGGAAACTTTTTATCTTTAGACGAACTAAATCATTAGGCGATGATTTTTTTCACTTTATTGTTAGTAGTATTAGAAATGCTAAAAATATATAATTTATTATTTCTAATATTATAAACATGATTACATAACAATAATATACTTCCAAATTTAATCGACAATTAAAAAAAGATTAACAAATAATTTTCAAACTATTTACTATTCAAAATTTTATTGGTATAATTGATATGAAAATAGGCGGCGATAATATGAAGAAAATACTGATATTAATAATTATGCTAATGTCATTTACCTGTACTGTCAAAGCAGATAGTGATTTATCATTTACTATATCAGCACCTAGTGTAATAGATGTAAAAGATAAAGCAACTATCGTTATATCAATGGATAGTTTTAATAACACAAAAGGAGATATAAATACATGCAGCTTTAAAATAACATCTACTAGCGAACTTTCCAATCAAGAAAGAGTAAGCGCTTTAGAAAACTGGACAACTACATCATCAGATACTGAAAATATAACAGTGTTAACAACAAGTAGTCCAATTAGTTCGTTAACTGAAAGCACTAAATTAATTAATATTAATGCCAACATTAGTGAAACAACACAAATAACTATATCAAATATAACATGCTATGGAGATAGCAATAAGGATGATCCATATACTGCTAACGACATATCAGCAATTATTTCTAAGAAACAATACAGTGCTAATTTAAAAGAACTATCAACTAGTCCAGTAAATATTTCACCTGCCTTTACAAATGATAATTTAAGGTATAATGTTGAACTTGCAAGTAATCAAAACAGTATAACAATAAACGCTATAACAGAAGACAGTAATGCCACTGTAAAAATAATGGTTGAGGGTGAAGAAAAAGACACATCTTTAACCATAACTGATAATGAAACAATAGTATCTATTATTGTTAGTAATAATGGTGAAACAAAGACATATACTCTTAATGTTACTAAAGATGATAATAAGGAAGATTCAACAACCGCTATAAATACTGAACTATCAAAACTTGAAGTAAATGGAACTAACATTGAATTAAAAACGAACGTTAGAGAATATAGCATTAATGTTGGCAATGAAGTTTCTAGTACAAGAATAACTGCCCAACTTAAAGACAGTAATGCTAAATTTAAAGATGATTATGGTTCAAGAGATGTTCAGTTAAATGTCGGAGCAAATACATTTGAAATAATTATTTTAGGTGATGAAGACACCAAAACAACATATAAGATTACAGTTAATCGTAGTGCATCAACAAGTTCTTCATCTCAACCAAGTAGTACATCAACAGCTAGTCAAAACCCTAATACAGCTGGACCTCTATCAATAACATTTATAGTTCTATTTATGGTAGTGTCTTTATATACAAGCATTATCTATTATAAAAAATATAATAATATTTAAAATAAACTGGTTATTATCACATTATAGCCAGTTTTTCTTGTTAGTATGTCTTCTTTTTTTTATTTAACTGAATACTATTTAATAGGTGAAAACATGTTTACAAAAAATATCCATAAACGCATAAGAATAATATTGATAGGAATAATACTATGTTTTGTTTTAATAATATGTAAAGTCTTCTATATTCAAGTAATAAGTTATGATAAATTAAATAGTTTAGCAACATCTCTATGGAGTAGAAATTTGGAAATAGGAGCAGAAAGAGGAAAAATAAAAACATCAGATAATATTACCATTGCTGATAACTTAACAACTGTATCATTAGTTTTTGTACCAAATCAAATAAAAAATAAAGAAGAAGTAGCAATTAATATTTCTAAAATATTAGGAGTAGACAGAAAAGTAATAGATGAACATTTATATAAGAAATCTTCAATAGAAAGAGTCCATCCCGAAGGTAGACAATTATCCTATGAAATAGCAGACGCTATTGCTGAACTTAATTATGAAGGGGTTTATCTATTAAAAGAAGCAAAAAGGTATTATCGATATGATAGTCTACTAGCTCATT
>CAZTTM010000162.1:0-2017 GCA_964616035.1 uncultured Muribaculaceae bacterium | reverse complement strand
TAAAGGGTAATCAAGGCTTCCGGTACATTTGGTGAAAGCAGGGTAACGACGGTGTCTTTTCTGATGCCGATATTGGTCAGCTTCTTTGCCATGGCATCGATTCTGAGATTGAAGTCATGAAAACTAATCTGCTTCCTGCGGAAGTAGATGGCTGTCCTGATAGTGTCGCTTTTATATTGGGCGACATCCAAATAAAGAGTGTTGAGTTTCTTTTCGTTCATAATCTGAATCCCATGATGCTGAAGATGATAAACAAGACGACGATGATGACAGGTTGATGTAGGACATAGACCCAAATGGTGTGTCGGCCGATGAAACAGAGCGGACGGAAGATGTAGAGTGATTTCATGCGGGGAAACTTGGATTCCTTCTTTTTTCCATAGAGCATCTTGCCTAATGCTGCGCCAAGGAAGAAGACACCGGTATAGGGAAGAATCGGCCACCAGTCGATGGCACCGGCATATTTCCCACAGACCTGGAGGAAGAAACCGGATATGGAGTCATATCTTTTGGGCGGGATGCCAGAGATGACTTTTGTATACCATGGTGTGAAATGGCTGAAGGTGAACGGGTTGAATCCGCGATATAGGAATAGTGAGGAAATGAAGATGAGACCAGCAATGGTAAGACATAGCCATATCGGGACTTGCTTATGGAATTTATGATAAATAGCTTCCAGTATTGCGTAGATGGTTACACTGAAGGCCATCAGATGGATGACGCCCCAATCGATATAGCAGTCAGCCCCACTGATATAGGTGACGAGGAATGTTCCTACAGAGATGGCAAGACTGACTGACCAAAGGAGAAGACATCTTCTGACATTGCTTCGGCTCAGGATACAGGATATGCCACATACGAAGATGAAAAGACCGCCTATGGATGGGACGACATAATCCTGGATGAAGGTGTTCTTTCCTCCGAGGATATCGTTGTTCAGGAAAATGAGAAAATCCTGGATGTTAGGATATCTTACCAGCATTTCTCCGACATTGGAGAAGAGATAGGGGAGTTCATTGAATGACCAACAGAAGTGATAGAGCACGACGAGGAAGATGGGAATGCCTCTGAGCAGATCGATTTCCTCGATTCTTTTTTTTCTGATCAGATTCCTGGTCAATATTCTTTTGTTATCCATGGTCAACATTATACATTCAAAAACATATATATAAAAGAAAAAAGAAAAGACCATAGCTGACTATGAAACATGTCTACACATCCGCTCTTAGGAAAGTTGTTTCTTTGTTTTTTAAATAAGAAATTTTATGGAAAATCCATACAGTTTTGTTGTATTGATTGGTGTGAAACATTATAATTTTACTAGTTGAAAAGGTGGGTATTGTTTTGAATAGATTATTTGATAAAGTTCCGGAAGATCTCTTTTCTCCCTTGTCCAGGAAGTATAAAGCCATTTACGCTTTTTCTCTTGTTTCCCTCTATCATATGCTTCGCTTATATAAGACGGATATCAAGAAGGCAGATTATGTCCAGCTTTTACGTAACCAGGGAGAAGAGATACTGTCCCTGTTCAATGTAGAGACGGATAGACTAGATGACAAGAATGAGGAAGAAAAAGTCAGCATTGAGAGTGCCCTCAATCCTGAAGATAATTCCTCTGTCCTTTTTGCAAAGGTGAATTATATCGTCAGGAAGCTTTCCAAATGTGGTTGGTTCATCATCTCCAAGGATCCTAAGACGAAGACGGAATATATCTTCATTCCAGCTTATGCCATCCAGTTTCTGAAATTGCTCAATGACCTGACCAGCGATGCGGGAAGTTATCTTCCGCTTGTCCATCAGACCTATGCGGAACTCAAGATGGAAGATGAGAAGGAAGACGACTATATGTACCGTTCCCTTCTCAATGCCAAGAGCAACGCTGATGAACTTGAGATGAATGTCACACTTTTGAGACAGCAGATCTGTGTCTTCGGAAACAGACTTACCTACGTTCTTGACCCGAATGAGGCACTGAAACAGCATTTCGATGAATACCGCGTTGATGTCTCTGAGAAAT
>CAZTTM010000161.1:0-2029 GCA_964616035.1 uncultured Muribaculaceae bacterium | reverse complement strand
ATTTTAATAACTTATTCAGATCTTCCGTAATATAAATATTATCTTCTTCTTGAGAAATTAAACTAGATACTTTACAACTAGTTAATATAAATGATATAATCAGTATAAGAAAACTAATTAAAATAAATGCTAGTAAGTATTTCATAATATATCACCTTTATTTATATTATTATATACTTCTAGCAAAATATGTCATATATTAATGGAGTTGAGGATTAATGAATACAGATGATATTACACTAAGTAATCATATAGTTAAGTCTAAAAGTAAAATATTATATTATATTGTAAAAAGAACATTTGATATAATAGTATCTATAGTAGGATGTATATTATTATTACCAATAATAATTATTGTAAAAATAAGTTATATATTATCTAAAGATTATAATAGTATATTTTATACTCAAATAAGAATAGGTAAGAATGGGAAAGAATTTAAATTATATAAGTTTAGATCTATGATACCTAATGCTGATGAAGTATTAAAAAAACTTTTAAAGAATCCAATATATAAAGATGAATGGGAAAGGAATCAAAAACTTGAAAATGATCCTAGAATAACTAAAATAGGTAAAATATTAAGAAGAACTTCTTTAGATGAACTATCACAGTTAATAAATGTTTTAAAAGGTGATATGTCTATGATAGGCCCTAGACCATTAGTAATAGGAGAGTTAGATGCTCATCATGGTATTCATTCAATATATGAAAGCGTAAGACCAGGTATTAGTGGTTGGTGGGCTGTAAATGGAAGAAGTGCAACAACTTATGAAAAAAGATTAGAATTAGAATATTATTATTGTGAAAATTGTAGTTTAATATTGGATATAAAATGCTTTTTTATGACAATAACAACTGTCTTACACAAAAGGGGAGCTAAATAATAAATGAATGGATAAGGAAAATATCCTTTTTTTATTTTAACTTATTAAAATATATGGTAAAATAGAAAATGAATAAAGTAATAATGCATATAGATGTTTATAAAAATAAAAGTAGTGAGATAAAACTTAATATTATACTTTAGGATAGATATCTATATTTGATATTTATTTATTATTGGAGGATAGGAAGTAATTTTATGAAAGTTAAAGTAGAACTTAATAATAAAACAGTATTTGTAACTGGCGTTGCAGGATTTATTGGTTCAAACTTAGCAAAGAGATTGGTAAAAGACTTTAAAAATATAAAAGTAATTGGATTAGATTCAGTTAATGATTATTATGATGTAAGAATTAAAAATTCAAGATTAAAAAAATTAGAGCAATATAATAATTTTACTTTTATTAAAGGAAATTTAGCTGATAAAGAATTAATTAATAAAATATTTGAAGATTATAAACCAAGTGTTGTAGTTAATTTAGCTGCTCAAGCAGGAGTAAGATATAGTATTGAAAATCCGGATGCCTATATAGAAGCAAATTTAATTGGATTCTATAATGTATTAGAAGCTTGTAGACATAATCCGGTAGAACATCTAGTTTATGCATCATCTTCATCAGTATATGGTTTAAATAAGAAAGTACCATATTCAACAGATGATAAAGTAGATAATCCGGTAAGTTTATATGCTGCTACAAAGAAAAGTAATGAATTACTAGCACATGCATACTCAAAATTATATAATATTCCCTCAACAGGATTAAGATTCTTTACGGTTTATGGACCGGCTGGAAGACCAGATATGGCTTATTTTGGATTTACTAATAAACTTGTTAATGGAGAACCAATAAAAATATTTAATTATGGAAATTGTAAGAGAGATTTTACTTATGTTGATGATATTGTAGAGGGAATGGTTAGAGTAATGCAAGGAGCACCTGAAAAGAAAAATGGAGAAGATGGATTACCTTTACCACCATATGCAGTATATAATATAGGAAATTCAAATCCAGAAAATTTATTAGATTTTGTAAATATCTTGCAAGAAGAATTAATTAAAGCAGGAGTATTGCCAATAGATTATGACTTTGAATCACATAAAGAATTAGTACCAATGCAGCCAGGTGATGTACCAGTAACCTAT
>CAZTTM010000160.1:1762-2055 GCA_964616035.1 uncultured Muribaculaceae bacterium | reverse complement strand
ACATATCATATATATTCATCTTTCCTATCTCTTCAACCCCAAAATAACCCGTATCTGTTCCCCATCTCTCTCAACATTCATCCCACCATCATATTTCTTCACATATTTTTTGAAGTCTCTTTTCGAGATTTTAATTTCATTCTCTGATGCCATGTTCTCCTGCAGCTCTACAGAATAAACTAATTGATTTTTAATCGCAGCGGCATGTAATTTTACTTTTGCCGCCTGTTTGGCATAAGAAACTAATTTCAGTAGGATAGATACGCTATCTTCACGGCTGATGTTTCCTCTAT
>CAZTTM010000160.1:0-1752 GCA_964616035.1 uncultured Muribaculaceae bacterium | reverse complement strand
ACCAGAGGTCATGAATAAGACATTTAAGAGGATGAATATCTGCTTTTATGTTTTGTTTTTTACAGTAAGCCGCAAAGTCTGCAAGGATTCCGTCGATGAGAATATCTTCGCAAAAGAAGAGCTGGTTCAGGTTCTGGTAGCGTTCTTCTAAGTTTTCTATATATTGTCTGATTTGTTTCTTCTTTTCTTTCTGAGAAAGCTTTTTATCTTGATTGGTCAGCTCATCTAATGCTCCTTCTATAATTTCTTTGAAGGCATCTAATTCTTTTATCTGATTTTGCAGTTCTTTATAATAGTTCTCCATCTGTTTTTTATTTTGTTCCAGTTGCTTTTTCTTCTGAAAAATATTTCTGGTGTGGATTACAAAGGCGATTGTAAGCGCGCTTCCTCCACCGATTAATACACTGGTTCCCACAAGAAGCATTGGTTTTTGACGAAGACTTGCAGCGGTATTATATAGCAGATTGCTAACCCAGCCTACTAAGAAAAGTGTAAATACAAGTGTGAGGCAGATTACTTCCTGCTTTATTATGTAGGTACGGTATTTTTTTAATAAAGGACGTACAATAAAGTATAAAACTGTAAAAACAACAATCAGCAGCAAACATTCCTGTATTATAGATATTTTCATCCCCATGATCTGATAAAGAATACCATCATTGATGCATTCTGTTGCAAATACGCCTGTCATCACCTTACATAACGGCTCTTTCCATAGAATAGCGGTAACAACTACCAACGCTAAGGCTGTTGCTGTCGCACAGGTTGACATTGTGATTTTATACCAGCTTTGGGTTCCATACATTGCATTCCATATGGAAAGGAGGCCAATATTATAGAAAACATAACGAACCGCACAGGCGACTGGAAAGAACCAATCGTATTTTCTTTTTCCAAATAATGTATATACAACAATGCAATTCATTACATTTCCTAGCACTGCCTCTATTAACATCACTCGATTTTGTGTAAGAATATCGAGAATTATTCCAATTGACATGTTTTAGTTCCTCCGTAAATCGATAATTAGTATCTACCAGAAAATGGAATACATACTTTAGCACAGATTCTGTTTGTTCCCTCTTTTATATATTCAACCTTGCCGCCTGAAGCGCCAACTACTTCTCGTATAATCTTTACTCCCCAGCCATGCGCATTTTTATCTTCTTTTTTCGTATTAAAGTCAATACTTTTTGTGTCATTACAGGTATTTATAACCTGCATTTCTAATCCTCTCTGCCCCTGCATAAGATTCCAGATAATGCTTCTTTCAGAGTTCTCCGGAATACGACAACATTCTTCTATCGCGTTATCGAGAAGATTCTGAATAACAGTCGATAAATCTACTCTTGTAATATTTAATTTATCTAAAAAATCTTTTTTCTCTACGTAAAGTTCTATTTGTATTGTGATATCGTTTTCCCAACATTTTTCTTTTTTCATGTGTGCAATCATATTCAACATATCATCCACACAGTATTCGCATCTTTCTTTCTCTGTATTACTAACGGCTTCCTCCATCATATGTAAATGTTTTGGGATATCATGACGGTATTTCCTTGCTTCACTGACTTTGCCCTGAAAATCAGAAGATGAATAATTCATTATATTCAATGACTCTTCCATCTTCTGATTATCCTTTTCTGCATCCATAACCTGTTTAATCCACAAATGCACTACAACTAAAATGCAGATAAACAGGCTTCCTTTGATTAATAGGCTCATTTTTCTTCCTCTACAACAACTCTTATA
>CAZTTM010000159.1:0-2078 GCA_964616035.1 uncultured Muribaculaceae bacterium | reverse complement strand
GTGGTAAAGCATAAAACTTACCTTTAAACTTACGAGATGGAACGATAAAATCTCTTGCTGCTTCAGGAGATGTTGCTGTTATAATTGGAGTTTGAATCTCTGTAAAATCCATACTTTTCATAATCCTTCTTAATTCATCAATTACTTTAGTTCTAAATATTATGTTTTCGTGTACTTCACTATTTCTTAAATCTAAATAACGATATTTAAGTCTAGTATCCTCTGTTGAATCTTTAGAATGATTAATTTCAAATGGAAGTACACTAGCACATTTACCTAATACCTCAATTGTTTTAAGGACTATTTCTATTTCACCAGTTTTCATATTTTTATTAATCATATCTTCTGTTCTAGCTCTAACAGTACCAGTAATACTAACTGTACTTTCTCTTGTTAAATCATTTAACATAGATGGATCTTCACTAATTACTTGCACTATTCCAGTTTCATCTCTTACAGTTATAAAACTTAGACTGCCTAAATTTCTAATAGAGCCTACCCATCCTGCTATTCTAACTTCTTTTCCTATTTCATTTTTACTTACATTACCGCAATAAATATTTCTATATATATTTGCCATATTTTCTCTCCTTTTCCATAAAAAAATACACTAAAAGATATATAAGGACGACTAATGCCGCGGTACCACCTTATTTCACTTAATAGTGCACTTTATTTCTATATCGCGAAACCGTTTCTAAATAGTTGTTATTTGTCACTTAATAACTTAGAAAGTAATTATATTATAGTATTTAATTAACCATTTTGTCAATAATTTGTGGAAATGAAAAAAGCAAAATTATATATTTTAGTGATATAATTTTGCTTTTAGTTAAAATAGTTTTTATTTACTTACTGCTTTTTTAGAATTAAGTTTTGGAGTAATAAAATAATCCATAATTAGCATTAACATAATAGAAAGTAAAATTGTAATAATATATGTCAATATGCAAATTAGATGTAATCCGTTAACAGTAGTATTGTTAATATTAAATATTTTTTGAAGTACTCCTATTATTGGATAATGTAGCATATATATGTATAGTGCTAATTTACCTGGATATTTCCAGATAGGTTTATTAAGTATAGCAGTTAAATAATCCTTATTTAATAATACTAAGAAAACAATTATTAAACATAAACCATTAATAGTAGCAAATGTAAATGTTGTACCCCAAATCATATGATATATAACTATAACAGTACATATTACATTAACAATAGTTAAAAGGATTTTACCTGTTAAACTAAATTCTTTATCTTTAATCTTTTCAATTAGTTCATATAGAACACAACCAAGACCTATTGTAAAGAATGCTTGAATTGCTGCTTGGCTAATACCTGGTAATGGAAATTCATACCACATAGGACTAATACCATTAACATGGAAATATCCATAAACTACTATAAAGCCTACTGGGAATATTAAACCAATCATTAAATCTTCCCATTTCTCTAATAAATAGTAGATAACATATCCTACTATTAATAGACATGAAATAAACCAAAGTGGTCCATTCATTAACATATGTCTTCCAGCAGACATTAGACCATATGTATTATTACCAATACCTAGTCCGGTAAGAACACAGCCAAACCATTCCCATAAACATTCAATAGCAATTTTAGGCCATTGAGTAATTGGAAAACCATTGTAAATATTTGTTAGAACAAAGCCAAATAGTAAGCAAATTAAGAACGCAAGATATAGGCCTTTAAGTCTTCTAAGTAAATATTTTCCAGCACCTTCTCTAGGTGATGTTTGTAATTTGTTTTCTTCCCTTTCTTTTTTAGATTTTCTAAATGTTCTCATCAAGAAATATCCTGTAATTAAATAGAATATTATTATTACATCAAGACTGCCTTTGAACATTACACCGCCAGTTGGTACGCCGTCTTTTGTGATCAACCATGGACTAGTATGCCAATACATCAATGGATAAATGATATAAACATGAACTAGTATGAATATCATACATGAAACAAAACGCCAAAACTCAACAGCATAATTCATTTGTTTTTTTGAAGTGTTTTTTACTTCTTTCATTTTTTTACTCCTTCCTCACTTAGAATAGTTA
>CAZTTM010000158.1:0-2083 GCA_964616035.1 uncultured Muribaculaceae bacterium | reverse complement strand
TTGTATAATCAGAATATTTCTTTATAGTTTTAATATATCTTAAATAGTCTTCTATATATCTTTTATTCATAATTATTTCTTTCTTTTTGTTAAACTATCAATAGATAAATCTTCTGGTAATTCAATATTTTTTAAATCAGATATATTACTAAGACTATTTATTAATTCATCTCTAGCTTCAGAACTAGTTATTTCACCACTACGAACTCTATTTGTTAAACTTGATATAAGAGTATATATTGAAGGCTCTTCATAATGTAGATTATATTCTAAAGATGGTAATAATACCTCTGATGATTTTATATCAAAATAAAGATCACGATAATTTAAATAACTTTGTATATACTTTTCTGATAAATTATATATTCTTCTAGCAATTTGTTTCTTAGTAGTTAAACTTTTAAAATTTGATGGAATAATTTCCGTTAAAACCATAAATGTCTTAGTTTTAGAAAATCTTGCATAAAACTTATCACTATATAAATGATTTTGTAAACCTGATTTTAAAAGTTGTTTAGCTTTTGTGTTACCTTCTCCTTGCTCTAAAATACTTTTTATACCATAATCTCCATATAAAATTATTGGCCTAATTTTTACTACTTTTTTATTCTCTCTTATACTTGTTTTTACTATTTTAAATCTAGCATTAGCTGGTAATAAATACCCCATCTTTTCAAAATATTTACATACTTCATAATGATTATTAAAAGTTTTAGTTAAAAGATCAATATCTTCTATTCGATCCTTACTTAGTACTTCCTCCTCATAATCTTCAGTATAAGCAATTAATTTATATTTAGCCATATATTTATCTCCTTTCCTTGACTGCTTTTAGCATTCTTTTCCATAAATGGTCCTGTGAATAATTTAATATTCCTGCTTTATATATTCTTAATCCATATTTAAGTAATATATATAATGTTAATATCATTAAAATAATAGCAATAGATATATCTATCAAAGTTATTTCTCCTAAAGCATATAATGTTGGAGATAATAACGATGAAACAAATGGTATATAAGACATTATCTTTATAAATGTTGAACCTTTAAATAAAGATGACATCATTGATAAATAGAAAGAGCTTAATAAGATAATAACCATAGGAGTTTGTAATTGTTGATAATCTTCACTATTAGTAGTCATTGATGCTAACACTCCAGATAATAATGAATAACCAATAAAAGTTAGAATCATTAATATTAAAGCATATGGTAAAATACTTGTTAATTTATCAATAACACCAGATGATGTAATAGTATTTACTAAACTTCCAAGTTGCCCAGTTTCACTAGTATTAATATTAATACTTCCAATAAACAATATTCTTAAAAGTACACCAATCATACCATATAAAATTATTAATAACCCTTGCATTAATACAAAAACATTAGCGGATATTACTTTAGAAGCTAAATGGACTTGTGGTGAAACATTAGATATTATTATTTCCATACTCTTAGTAGACTTCTCTTCATTTACTTCATTACCAATCATTTGAATTAAAAATACTGTTAAAAAGAAGAAAGGTAAAACAATTATAGGAAATATAACACCCGTTATTAATTCACCATCGAGAGAATTATTACTCTCATCTAAAACTATTTTATCAATAACAACAGGTTTATTAATATCTACCAGCATATCCTCTGTTATATTATATTCTTTTAAAGCAATATTACTTCTTAATGTATTTAAAGCCGTATTAATTACAGTTAATTTAATAGTATCTATACCACTTTTACTATATATACTAGCATTTATATAATTAATATCATCTTTATTTAATACTAAAACTAAAGTATTATCATCAGTTATTTCTTTTTTAGCATTATCTATATTACCATTATATTTAGTTATTTTAACACTCGTATATTCATTCATAATAGATGAAGAACTTTCATAACTAGTCTTAAACTCCTCAAAATAATTACCATTATCAATTACTAATAATTTATTTTCTGAGTTAAAATCTCCTCCAAATGATTTAATAATAGTATCAACATTAGCAAGGCCAATAATAAGTATAGCCATAATAATATTAGCTATTAAAAACCATTTAGTTGCTACTTTCTTTTTTAT
>CAZTTM010000157.1:0-2092 GCA_964616035.1 uncultured Muribaculaceae bacterium | reverse complement strand
GGTATGTTAATAATAATGAGTTTAAAATTAAAAACTTAAGTATGCTTAATAGTGAAAGTATAAATCCTTTAGCTACAGATATTACTGAGCATGAATCTGGTATTGATGGTACAACATTATATATTAATGATTTTGAAAGCGATTATAATTATTATAAATCCCTAAATTATACGGAAATAGTTAATGGGTTAACACTTCCAGGAGATACTAGTACTAATTATTATGATGATGAATATTTAATAAAGGCGCAAATTGAATATTCTGGTACTGATATAAATGATTCTAGTTTAGTAGGTAGAGTATCTCCAACAGAGAATGTAAATAAATATGTATATTTTAAATATTATCCTTTAGCTCGTGATGATGATGGCAATTTATTATTAGATAGTAATGGTAATAGATATATAAAAATAGAATTACCTGATAATATCTTTTCAGCAAGACCAAGTGGTAGAGGATTTAATGGATGGGTGACGGCAACTAGTGGTGTATCAATAATTTATGATAGTGAAATATATACTAGATATGCCTTAGTATCAATAACTGATGAAACAACAATTAGAATTACTTTTAATGCTAGTTGGACTGTTGCCAATATTCAAACAGGAGGTACTTCTTCTATAAGTTCATTAGATGATGTTAGTATGAAGAGTTGTACAACTAATATTCCATATACAGTAATCGAACCAGTAACAACAGATTGTAATCCTTATTTTAATCAAGAAGTACATATTTTATCAGAAACATATACTTCCGTAAATAGAAATGGTACTATACCTGCTGGAACATATTATACAACAAGCAGAAATATTTCTACATCAACAACTTTATATTATGTTTCATCACAAACAACATGTAGAAGTAATAGATGTTATTACTATTCATATAATACCTTAAACTCTGGAGATAGTTATGATGAATCTACTACATATCGAATAATATATCAGTATGGTAATAATTATCGTTATACTAATGATGCTACTGATTATATTTCATATAATTCTTGTACAAGTGATCAAGAAGTAGTTAGATATCGCTATGCATCTATATTTAATGATGGCGATTATACAATTGGTTATTATTACTTTGTTAATACTGATTATGATACATCTAGTAATTTATATTATGATTCTCTTGGAAGAAGTTGTGGTGAATCGAATAATAGTTGTTCAAGTGGTGCTTATAAATTAATTCAGTATAATGATTCATTACAAACTCCTAGTGGTAATAGTATATCTATAGCACATAGTGTTGATGGAGAAATAGAAGATGCTGATAAATATTATTATTTAGTCACAAGAGATACTAATATATTAGTTAATACTTCTTCTGGTTCATCACTTAGTTCTTATATGAGTACTAAACCATATACTTTAACATCTTCATATAATGGAAGTGATATAACAAATTATTATATTAGTACTAATAATGCTGAATTAGAAGCTGATATGGTAATTGAAAATATAAAAATATATGGAGTAGGGGGTAGTAGTGCTTCTACTGATACTCCTCAAGAAAACTCACTTGGTGCTAATTCACATAATTTAAAGATTGGTAGGAATGTATATTATTCTAGTCAAAATGGTACTGTTAATAGTACTTCAAAGATATTTAATGGCGTCTATGGTTTAGGAGATGATTACAATGGTACATCTTCTTCTCCTGATAGATTTAAAGTGATAGTAGAAAGCGGTACATATAATTATTTATTAAGTGGTAATGCTGGAGAATGTTCTTCTAATAATTATTGGTGTAGTGAAAGTGTTGGAACATATTATGTTCGTAGTGATTATATCTATGGAAGTGATTATGATAGAGCAATAGGAGACAATAGTAAACTTTTAATATATTTTAATGCTTTATCTACAATTAGAGATAATTTTAATTCATCTAGTAGTAATAAAAAAATACCATCATCTTATATGATAGTAAAAAGCGGTAGTTATGGTAAAACATCTAGTGGTGATTATTCAACAGATAATACATATGGAATATATGCTGGTGGTCGTTCAACATCCCATTATTCAAATGCTCTTAGAGTTCTTAAAATAGAAGGTGGAGATATTAATGTTGTCAATGGTGGACCGTGTGT
>CAZTTM010000156.1:0-2111 GCA_964616035.1 uncultured Muribaculaceae bacterium | reverse complement strand
TATAATAAGTGTACAATATTGATTTAGCTATATGGAAGGGGAATAAGGACATGACTGGATATACAAAGAATATTATAGAAGAATATTATAAAGACTTGGATCGGTTAGAGCCCAAATTAGCTCTTAAGGAAAATTTGAGAGAGGGAATACTGGAACAAGAAGAAGGTTCATTGGAGGAATATATAGAAAGAATTAGAAAAGATTTTGTATGTTCAGCAGCATTTTTTCTCATTAAAAATATAATTGAGAGAGATATAGAAGAAAAAGAGTTTTATATTCAGTGTGGGGATAAAAGATATAATTTTCATACCGTAACGATAGATGAATTAAAAGATTTACCAAAGAAAGTCGCTGAAAATTACATAGAAGTATTATTGTATTATGTAAAACAGTATGATTCAGAATTGTCGTTGGAGGAGTGGCATAAATTATTAGAAAAGATTTTCTTTGCTGAAGAAACTGGTGAAACACTTTCCAGAGAAGAGGCATTAAAAGTTGCTCATGGATTGAAGTTTTCATATAACATGACCCAGGCATTTTTACTTCGGGTATTAGAGGATGATGGTCTGGTTTTTAATAGTGCCAATGATATAATAGAAGCTTTCTGTTTTATATATACTCCGAGTAATTCTGGACTGAAAGCAACGTATTTAAAGAAACTTTATTATTCAGAAACAAAAAATATTGTTAAAATCGAAATGAATGAGAAGCTAGAAAATGGAACAAAAAACATTAAAGATTCTCTTTCTGGATTAATAGAAGAATGGAAAGTAAATATTATACCAGCAAAAAAATTTAATATTGAAGATGAAGATTTTTTGTTGGACGCAGTTGAAAGCCAGTTTATGGAATGGATGATTGAGAAGGCTCCATATTTAGATATCCCAAGCAAAAGCGCATATAATATATATCAGAAGATAATAAAAGTTATTGATATGTATATGACACAAGATAAAAATCAGAAAGAGGAAGATACAGCGCTTCTGGATAGAATTTATGATGAAATAGATGCTTTAGATGATGATATGGAAACTTATAATGAAGATGAAGCTAAAATTATAGTAAATAGAGTTATAGAATATATTATAAGTAAAATGGATGAAGTGGTTCCTCAGCAGCATAAAGCCAAAGTATTAGATTATTTAAAGGTTAAACAAGACAAATCGGAATTGCTTTCAGTAGGTGCGATAGATATTTTGTTAAACAGAAAAACAGTAAAAAAGGCAGATTTACTTTTTGCGGTTTGGTTGTGTTGCAATATGTTGCGAACAGAAAAGGATAGTATACACGATTTGTTTGAGGCATTTTATAGTTTGTCAGAAGACGTCTTAGAAGAAGGCAATCTTCCGGATTTTTATGCACCGCATTTGTTAGAGACTACGTTTTTAAGAACGCTTTGTCCGAATAATATATATTACCGTGAACTAAATGCATTTCAGCTATACGAGCAATTAATGAATAATGAAGACGAGGAAGACGATGATGAAAATAAATTAAAGAGGAATAATATATATGCAGAAAAAAGTCTGGTGAATGAACAACGTAATGCGAGAAATCGTTTAGCAAGAAAAGCGAGAGATATACAGGATTTAGAGGGATTAGAGGGAATTTTAAAAGAACATTTTCTTTCTAATTATCTAGATAAAGGGGCATATAAGTTCGAACGAGACGGAATATATTATGAGAAGCAACATGGACAGGCATTTAAAGTGACTCCGGTAAAAATATGTGATTATCAACAAGAAAAAACGAAAAAACGTTTTGATGATACTCGTATTGATTTTATTAATGAAGAGGTTTTTCTTGAACGTAAAAAATTCCTAATAGCCATTGGAAATTATCTTAAGAGGGTATTAATTGAAAACAGTAATTTTAGATGCAATTTTAGGACAACTTGTAAAAGAACGCTTAAATCTGATGGAATGTATATTGCAGTTGAAAAACAATCTTTTAGAGAAAGATATCTAGCAGGAATTGATTGTGCAATTTTTAATGATTATATTAAGCATACAGAGTGTAGGAAGTATGAGTTTTATTTAGATGGAGTATATAGTGATGGTGTTTTAATATGCAGTTATGATAATAAGGATATCTTTAATACTAAAAGTGCA
>CAZTTM010000155.1:0-2125 GCA_964616035.1 uncultured Muribaculaceae bacterium | reverse complement strand
AAACTCAATATCGAAATTATTCCCATATACATAAAGAAAAAAATTATTGTCAAACAGTAGAATATACTAATCTATTAGAAAATAAAAAATATAATAAATATTATTTAGGACTAATAGATAATAATGATAATGTTCTAGCCGCTACACTTATATTAAGTAGCAATTTAGGAGTTAAAAAAGGTATTATACCTGGTGGATTTCTAATAGATTATGCTAATAAAGAATTATTAGATACATTCTGCAAATATTTAAAAGACTATTTAAAGAAAAGTAATTACGTTTATGTATCAATGTTCCCACTATTTAGATATAAAGTATATAATAACAAGAAAGTATTATTAAAAGACAACAGCGATATAATAAATATTTTAAATAAATATAACTTTACAAGTACAGACTACACTAATAAGTTTAGTAAATATGATTTAATAGTAGAATCTAAAAAAGATCTAGATGATATTTATAATAGTTTTAACTCAAACACTAAAAGAAATATTAGAAATAGTATTTATATGGGAATAACCATTGAAAAAGCAAATGATAACGAACTAGAAACATTCTTTGAAATGGCTAAAAAAAGTACTAAGCAAAGCATTAGTTTCTTAAAAAATTACTTAACAAGTTATTCTACCCCAGATAATACTATGGAAATATATTATGCAAAATTAAAAGCAGATGTATATATTAATAACTATCGACATCTATTAGCAAAAGAACAAGAAAGAAATAGAACACTAAATAATAATCTACAAAAAAATAATAGTAAAAAAAGGAAAAAAATTATATCTAGAAAAATGGAATCAGATCGTTTAATAGAAAAATATAATAATGCCGTAGTAAAGGGAACAAACTTACTTAAAAAATACCCTAATGGAGTAATATTAGGTACTGCAGCAATTCTCCTTAATAAAAAAGAAGTATATTTCTTAATAGAAGGTCATGATGAAAAGGTTAATAAAGTATCTACATCTCATATACTAAAATGGGAAATCATTAAGAAATATTATCAACAAGGATACCGTATATTTAATCTTGGAAGTGTCCACAATAACCTAGATAAAAAAGGAAAATATTATGGACTATATCAATACAAGATAGGTTTTGGAAGTGATATTATAGAATACTACCCTAACCTAGATTTAGTTCTAAACCAGTTTATTTATAAATTAATAAAGTTTAAAAAGAAAAAATAGAGAAATTATAACACATATCTCTATTTTTTATTAACTAATTCTTTTAATAAATCAAAACTAATTATATCATCAGATACCTCTAATATCTGCTGGGTTTTTTCCTTTCGTACCTCAATATATTCCTTATCATAAATATCTATTACCATTTGATTCTTAATTGAATAAACCTCATCATTTTGACTATTATAATAATATTTATCAGTAAGAAATGAGCCACCTTTAAACACAATCATATTACTACCATCTTTAATACTCATAATATCAGTACCTAAACTATATTTACTACTAACTCCAAGCATATTACCAAATGTAGGTAAACTATCTATCATCCCCATTGGTGTATCACACTCCACACCAAACTTCTGATCTTTAGTCCAAATAATATATGGTGTACTCTTATCTATGGCATATTTATACTTATTAACATCCACATATTCCTCATCACCACTCGTAAGTAATTCACCAGTAGTACTATCATAATTATATAACAAATTAAAACTATCTTCACTAATCTTAGCATCATGATCCCCATAAATAACTAAAATAGTATTATCAAGTAAACCTTCCTCATCTAATGCATCAATAAACTCACCAAGTGCTTCATCAGAATAATGTAATGCCTTAATATATCTACCCATAACATCATCTTCTAAATAACCTACATCGTATTCACCCATTTTATCAGTATCACTCCAAGGTACATGACTAGTTAAAGTAATTAATGTCCCCATATACTTATCATTATTAGCAGCTATATCTTTAATCATTGATACACTTTGTCTAAAGAAAGACTTATCAGACAATCCAAAAACACCAATTTCCTCATCTATTTCATAATAATTCTTAGAATAAAACTTATCATACCCTAAACTCTTATGCATATTTGCCCTATTCCAAAAATCACCATTATTCGCATGCATACTAAAAGTATA
>CAZTTM010000154.1:0-2130 GCA_964616035.1 uncultured Muribaculaceae bacterium | reverse complement strand
AGCAATCCAAAAAACAACATATAATATTGCACACATTACAATTAAAAATCTTCTCATACTCGTTACTCCTTTCATTCTAAATAACAGAATTTTAAAGATTAAATTTCTGCTTTTTCAGGTGATATTATAACTAATTTTGTCGGTTGAATCCACCAACTATTACGCAATTATTGGTTGCTTTTATATTTTACATATTAATTTTATTTGAATTATAAATTTTTTCTACAACTTACTATTTATCCTTCTTATCAAACGAAATCAAACAAGCAATGACGGAAAATAATGTACCAAATAGTATCATGGCAAATCTTCCTATACCATCTATTTTAGTAATAATTCCATAGTCTAAAATTCCTATACTGAAAAGCATTAATGCTATTTTTAAAATATTCTTTTTTATAATTTATAATCCTTTCAAATTACTATTTGTCTTTTTCTAGTACTTCTATTATATCACGCTAATTCATATTCTCTTACAGCAATTCTTTCATCTGAACAGTATTCTATTACAAATTTATTTTCTCTTTTCATATTAATATTCCCATTGTATTATTGTTGCTTATTTCTTTTATGTTTTTATCTATGTAATTCATATACTTTTGAACCTGTGAAATATATTCAACTTTAAATTGGGTAACTTTTAATTCAATTACTACATAACAATTAAACTTTATATTAAATAATAACAAATCTATATAATGATTTCTATCACCTATCTTTATTTTGTATTCACTACCTATAAAACTTAATGAATTACCAAGTTCTCTCATAAATGATTCTATATCTTCTAATATTAAATTATGTAATGCTTTTTCGTTAAATATCTCAATATTATTCTTATTTCTAATTAATATTGGATTTGGTACTAAATCTTTTGCTTCAATCTTATCATCAAGTATTAATTTGTTTTTAGTTTCGATTGGTAATCTATTGTATTCATTATTACGAATCTTTTCTCTTAATAAATCACGCCCAATATTTTGTTCTCTACAGATATTGATATAATACCTTATTTCATCTATATTTTTTAAAGGTAATAACTCGACAAAATGGCTCCAAGACAATTGTGTCGCATGCTGCGACACTTTTTCATCACTAAACATATTATAGAATTGTTTCATTCTAAATAATGTTCTTCTGTTATATTTTTTACCAACTTCAACAACTAATTTTTTAGAATATTCATCTATAATATTACCATAGCAACTTGCCAATTTCAAAATATGTAATAACTTTATACCTTTCTTTTGAATAATCTTTTGCTTTTTGTATATATTTCATTATCTATTAATTTATTCTTTATCTCGTTATAATAATTCATATTTTCTTTCTTCCTACGGACTACATGTTTCTATTTTTAATTTATTATTTTTAATCTTAAACGTAATACTTCCATCTTGATCAGTTCTATATAGATTTTTTGAATTATCTAAATTATTTAACACTTCTTTATTTGGATGACCGTACCTATTATTCTTTCCCACACTAATAACACCATATTTAGGATTCGTTTCTTCAATAAAAATTTTACTACTGCTTGTTTTGCTTCCATGATGACCTATTTTTAGTACATCTATATCTGATATATTGTATTTTTCTAATATATCCTTTTCTTTATCTATTCCAGCATCACCCATAAAAAGAAATTTATAATTATTATAATTTAAATATATAACTGAACTATTATCATTTTCGCTATTATATATTTTTGTATTTAAAAATTGAAGTTTATAATTATTAATATTTAATTCATTAATACATGAATAATACTTTATATTTTTCTTTTTTAAGACAGTAATTAACTCTATTTCCAAATCATTGAAATCTCCACAATTAAAAATTACATTATCTACTTTAAAATTATTAACTAAATTAATACTTTCTCCCATATGATCATAATCTCCATGAGAAACAACTAAATAGTTTACTCTTGTAATACCCATGGCCTTCAAGTATGGTATTATCTTATTGCCAACATTATCACTACTGTCATAATTCATTATATCTCCTGATGTATCAATCAATATATTTCCTTTATTATTTGGAAAATTAATTAATATACTATCTCCCTGACCAATATCAAAAACTAGCACTCTTAAATAACTATCAAAATAACTAATATTTTTAAAA
>CAZTTM010000153.1:0-2156 GCA_964616035.1 uncultured Muribaculaceae bacterium | reverse complement strand
TATCTCTGAAATTCTTTTTTACAACAAACCATATGTGTTCTGTATTATAAATCTCCGTAGCATAATGAAGATAATTGGTCATATAAATAATTCTACAGTTGGGACGGGTTTCATTTAGCTTCTTGGCAACAGAAATACCGTTCTGTCTTCCTAATTCTATGTCAAGAAAAACTGCGTCGAGTGGAACATCTTTATATTCTAATAATTCTTTTGCTGTCAAAAAAGTTCTGATTTCCAGTTCAATATGAATCAAATCTGCAAATTCTGTTAATGTCTTCTTGCAGGTTTGCAGCCATTTTTTATCGTCGTCGCAAATTCCTATAACCACTTTTTGTCCTCCACACACTGTCATTATAAAAGATTATTACTCATTTGAGTTATAATGTATATTTCCTTTTAAATCTACTCTTAATAGTTCTTATGCTTTAAAATAGTAGGATAAGTAATCATTTTTCTGCATATTCATAGATTACTTACATTTATCAATCTGAAAGGAGCCCGTTGTGTTAAATCAAAATCCAGATGAATTTGTTTTAAAACAAATCAAAGATCTTTGTAATGAGAGAAACTGGTCTCTTTACAGACTTTCTATGGAATCCTCTATTCCATACTCAACTTTAAATAATCTTTTTCGCCGTGGAAATGTCCCTTCTATCAGTACTTTATGTAAGATCTGTGATGCCTTTCATATATCTTTATCTGAGTTTTTCGCCGGTAATAATGAAGCTTTATCTTCACTAAATCCAGAACAGCAGAACCTGATTGGATGTTGGAATCTGCTTTCAGAAGAAGATAAAACTCTCGTAAAAACCTACATTGCCGGTCTCCTAAAAAAATTGCCGGAATAATATGCCTGATAATATACCTGCAATTTTGTCGTTATATTCATTTATATAAATGTAATTATAACCCTTATGTATCATAATTTCAATATCTCTCTTTTTATATTTTTAATAGGTGAGCTTTCAATAATGTCCCAGTAGACAAAGAATAGGATACAGAAAGAAAAATAAACCATGCCCGTGACATCTGAGTAAAGATTACCTACGCTTCGCCTAAGCGATTAATTAATCTTGAATAACTAAGGTCACAGATATGGTTTATTTTGTTTGCCTCTATATTATCGCATACCGGGACAGTATTAAGTAATGAAGTCGCAGATATGAGCTATTTTCTTTCTGCCTTCTAACATATTCTTTCCTACAACTCCTCAATCACACAGCCATGATGCTTTTCTGAATCATAATTAATTCCAACTAAAAGAATCTTCCCTTCATATCCAGATAAAGCTCCATGGTATCGTTTTTCTTTTATCTGTTTAATTGCTGTATCTGCGGATTGATTATGTTTTAATTCTACAATCATCGCGGGACGATTTCCTGCATTTGCTCTTGGAAGAAAGACAAAGTCTGCAAATCCTTTTCCTGCTGGCATCTCTCTAATTACATTATAATAAGCAGGTGCGGTAAAGTATGCCATCGTAAGGACACAACTTAATGAGTTCTCATCATTATATTTTAATATGGAGGTGTATGTTTCATGGGCAAGTTCAATAAGTTCGGCTACTCTATCGGCGTTACCATCAATTGTTTCGTCCAACAGTTCGTCACACTTGGAAATTGATTCTGCAATTTCTTTCCATGAACCTGTCTGCAACGCTAATTCAAATGCTGTCGCCACCTCATAATTTGGAATAAATGATTTCTTTCTATCTGCGTCATATCCAAGATATCCCAAATGTATTAAAGCAGTTAATGCATCATCTTTTGAGTTTATTATAGAAAAATCATTTTGAAATGTATTTGTATTTATGCGAACTTTACCACCAGCTAACATTTTCATAACATCATCTTTTAACCCAGCATAATTCATTGTGATAAAGGTATTAATTGTATCAAAAGCAGAAGTATTTCTCCAGTAAGAGTCTATTTTATGCCTCTCTAATGCCTGCGATACAGAATTAGGATTATACATATGCTCTCCATCAATCAAATATCCATTTTACCAGGCTTTTATTGTCTCAAAATCCATATGATATTCTTTGCATAAATCTTTAACTTCTTCTTCAGTAAAGCCATAGTATTCTGTGATTGGATAGGAATCTAACATTGTATATTCCTGAAAATTATTTAAAGCAGATTCACCTTTTATCTTCT
>CAZTTM010000152.1:0-2161 GCA_964616035.1 uncultured Muribaculaceae bacterium | reverse complement strand
TACTACTATTACCATCACTATCAATTACAATAGTTTCATTATCAGTACCTAAAAAAACTTTATCTAAATCTTTATTATACTCAAGATATTTATAACTAAGATTATCAATACTATATTCCTTAATAACATTCCAAGACTGAACATCAACAACAAGTAAACTACTACTTAAAACATAAAGTAAATTATTATTCTCATCATAAGTAGATAAACCATAATATCCATTAGGAACAATAAATTGATTATAAACTTTTCCTAACAAGTCAACCTCAACAACACCCATATAACTACCATCATTATTAGTTTGATAAGTAGAAAGAATAAAATGACCATCTTTTAAATATATAGGATTACCACTAAACATTCTTGTAAAAAAACCACGAATATTCTTATATTTATCAACAATAACTAAATGATTATCGATATTAGAAATTATCATATTATTATTATCAATATTAGATAATTTATCCTTATCGAAATCAATATCATCCGTCTTAATATAAATTGTTTTAGAAATATTACCTACCTTAATAATAACTTCATTATTATAATTAGCATATAAACAATAAATAGGTAAATGATGATTCTTAGATTTATTATAAGTATAAACAATATCATCATTATTCTGTCCCTTAACAATAACCGTTGGAATAACATAATCATCTGTTTGAAATACAATAATTGCAGACAACGGATTAACATCATAAGGATTAACAATTATCATAGGATTATCAATGGAATAACCATAACTATCTATCTCAGAATCAACATTCTTTTGAAAGTCTAAATAATTATCAACAACCTTAACGGGATTAGAGGCAGAAATTATCAAATAACTAATAATCAAAATTAAAAGTGCAAAAAAAACACTACAAAAAGTAAAAAAATACTTCTTCATTTATCAACACAACTCCATAATAATTATACAATAAAAAGAAAAAATGCACAATAAAAGTATTTCCTTTTAAAAAAATATATTATATAATATACATATAAAATAAAATATAGAAAGGGTCGTAAAAAATGGAAAAAAGAATCATAACATATGACATAAAAGAAAATGATGAAAATACAATATACTATTGTATGCCAGAAAATACTACTGAAACAGATATACAAATGTTATTTAGAAGTGATGAAACAAGTTTAAGCAAAATACAAAATACCGCAAACGCATTAAGTACAGAGCAAAAAAAAGCAACAGTCATTTTATCACCAATAACAAAAAAAGACGTTAAAGATATCGTAGAAAAATATCAAAAAGAAAAATTAGATAAAATAGTTCAAAGAATAAATATAAGCAATGCAAAAGTAATGAACGAACTAAAAAAAAGAAATATAAAATTTGAAAGCAAAATAAATATTATAGCAGAAACAGAAGAAGAACAAAAATTAGGAACATGGTTAAAAAGTCAATATCCTGGATATTATGACAGCCACATAGTAAATAAGAATACCCCACAAAATGAAGAATTTGGCGGAGGGCCATCATATCAAGGCAATGGTTTAACAGAAACAAAAAGTAATGCTAAAACATTAAAACTAGTACCTCCAAAGCCCAGAAGAAATTCAGGATTTGTAAGTTGGTATGGAATAATTTTAACATTAATATTTTCACTAGCACTAGGCTATTCTATTGCCTATGTAATTTGGAATTATTTAAAATAAATAAAACTTGATAATATATTAATAATTAAACATTAATATTCTATCAAGTTTTTTTATTGTATTTAAAAATAAAAAAAATATTGGCAATGTCCTATTTTTGCATTTCTGCTATCGTCGGCGTTAAAGTGCTTAACTTCTGTGTTCGGTATGGGTACAGGTGAGCCACTTTGCTATCTTCACCAATATATCTTTTATTTGTTTCTAGTTCTCTGAAAACAAGATAACATGACTTTTATTTCTTTCATCAAATTTTGGGATTAAATCCTCAATCTATTAGTACTAGTCTGCTTAATGTATCACTACACTTCCACTTCTAGCCTATCAACCAGTTAGTCTTTCTGGGATTTTACTTGTTTTAAACAATGGGAAAACTCATCTTAGAGGGGGCTTCACGCTTAGATGCTTTCAGCGTTTATCCCTTCCATACATAGCTACTCTGCGCTGCCACTGGCATGACAACAGATACACCAGAGGTATGTCCATCCCGGTCCTCTCG
>CAZTTM010000151.1:0-2171 GCA_964616035.1 uncultured Muribaculaceae bacterium | reverse complement strand
TTATTTTTTAATTTTGCTTTGCATTTATAAGCGTAATTACAGTCTTTACACTCTTCAAATTTATATAAAACACCATTTTTGTTTTTTCTTCTATGATAATAATTAAATGGAGTTTCTACACCAATATTAGATTAACACCATCATCAAAAATATAAAATAATTGAGGATATTTGCCAGTTGATTCTCCTTGCCAATTTTGAAATTTAACATAGTTGGTTATATTATGGTCCTTCATATATTTATAATTTTTATAATTACCATATCCAGCATCATCGCATTCATTTTTTGGATATTTATTGTAATATTTATAATATAAATCATTCATAGGAACAAAGGTTTTGAAATCTGATCTATCTTGAAATACTCCATACATTAATATTAATAAACTCGATATTAACACCCGTATGTTGTATGCTGCATGAAAATCATGACTTAACTTAGAGTAATAATTTTCTTTTAATACCATTGCAGTTGCATCATGGTCAGTTTTAAAATACGAATTTCTATCATCACCACATATTCGTTCTTTTTCTTCATATTCAATTAATTTTACTAAATATTCATATCCTTTTTTATAAGTCTTTTGTTCTTTGGTTAATCTTTTTCTGCGACCACTAGGAATATTACTAGAGTCTATGTTATTATCTAAAGTGTTTTTTTTAAAATCATATTACAATCATATGAACCAATAAAGTCATCGGTAGTTTTCATTTCTGAATCAAGCTCACATAGTAATTCTTTTATTTTGCTATCAAGCTTAATATGGAATTTTTTGGGTTTCCAAACAAATTTATATTTATTAGCATTTGCTTGTATTTTTGTACCATCAATATAGCAATTGGAAACATCCAAATTAAACTCCTTTATTATTTGTTTGGTTATACGAGTAAATATCTCATATTGATAAGGTACAATATATGCATTTATAAAATCGCCTATTACAGAAAAATTTGGAATATTGCCCTCCATTATATAAATTAATCTTAGATCATTTGCACATTTATCTTCAATTTCTCTTAATGAAGCATCAAATTTAGCAAAACAATATATAATAGCTGCGAACAAAGTATAAGGATTATAACCAGTTCTTCCTTTACACTTTTTATCTTATAACTTTACATATTCAATGATTTTTCCAACGCCTGAATTTTCTAATAATTTCATAAATATATCAATTTTTTCATAATCTGCATTACATTTTTCACTAAGTACTATGAAAATAGGTTTATTTATGGTAAAATAACTCATGTGATACAACTCCTTAGACAAGATTATTGTATCACAAATTGCCTAGAAACTCTTATGTTTTCTAGGTTTTTTTTAAAAAAATAAAAAGAAGCTGTTGGGAAAACTTAATTATTTAGTTTCCCAACAGCCCCTTATAATTCTATTTAGTAATTGATTGTAAGCATTTTTATGGATACTAGTGTGAATTGTTTTTTCTAAGTCTTCATCACTTTTTGGAGTAACGGTTGTTATTATATTTTTTAAAACATCTATAGGTATGTATTCATTGCTAAGCTTTTGTAATGTTTTAGTTGTAGTGTTTAATTCAATAGGTTCTGAAAGATTCAAATATTTATATATTTTTTCTGCGGTTTGATATGTTTTTTCTTTGTAGTATATAAAAAATGGATTTCTTGTATAAAATATCTTGGAAATAAAGAATTTATAGTATAAACAACCAAATGATGGTTTAAAGCCATTATTCTTTTTATTTTGTTCTTCAATTTTCATAGGAACTAGAAAATGTCTGATGTTATTTTCGTATTCAGTATCATTTATGTTTTTCTTGGAATCCCAGGTAGGATCTATGCCATATATACCACATAAGTTATATTTTGGGTCGTTTAGATATACAATGATTGATGCATGCCCATTCATATCATCATAAATTGAATCCCATGAACATATTTCCACTGGAAGATCTAGCATATTTGCCAAAGCTGCATAAAGATTTGAATAACCCTTACATACTATTTTATCTCCATTTAAAACTTCAGTGATACTTCTGCTTGTTGAAAGCTTTTCACCTTTCTCTTCTTCTTGATATATTCGCTTTTTTATTAAGTTATAAATATAAAAAAGACTTTCTGCGGGTGAATAATTTTTTTCAATTATTTCATTTGTATATGTTAATAATTTTTCATAAACTTTGATTATTTCCTGAA
>CAZTTM010000150.1:0-2171 GCA_964616035.1 uncultured Muribaculaceae bacterium | reverse complement strand
TAGGCATGCCGCCAGCGTTCATCCTGAGCCAGGATCAAACTCTCCAAAAAAAAATTAATTTTCTTTAAAAGTTTAATTTACTGCTACTCAAATTGACGTTTTGCTCAGTTTTCAAAGAACATTTCTTTCTTACAGCCGTTTCTTGACTGCAGTTAATAATATATCAAATATTAACAACTATGTCAACACTTTTTTAATATATTTTTAACTTTTTTCTTATCTACAAATATAATATGCAAATAAGAGAAATATTTGCCATCTTTTCTCAAGACGGTAAATACATGATACCCTTTTTAGCCAATAAAGTCAATACTTTTTCAAAAAAATTTTGACTTTTTAAAAAATCTCACTTCAAACTGTCAAGAAAATCAAAAAAAGTGATATACTTTCATATATCGCTTTAAATTACTTATTCATCCAAGCATAAACCTTAATAGTGCCATAATAATATTTATCCATTATCTCATTTTGAATAGTGCCATCATCAAGAACATACAAAAACAAACTAACATCCATCTTTTCATATTCCTTCAATGTACCACTAAGTAATACATAATTTGTACCAGTAATGCTTAAACCACCAGCTAATTTATCATTAGCCCAAAATCTATTTGCCAACTTTCCTCCAGATAAAGAACTATCACTACTATTAATCTTATATTGTACATAACTAACTGGTAATTCTGATCTATCAGATTCTTCAAAGACAACAACATACTTAACATTACTACTATTATTATTACTTACTGTAAACTTAATAAGTTCGCTATCAAAATCATCATTAAAGTCCATAAAATTACCCAAAGAATCAAATAATAAATCATCATTATTTCCTATTATAATTGAACCATCAGATAATTCTACTAAAGAAATATTACCAAAATTAATAGTCTTATTTTTATCATTAGTAATAACCGAACTACTATCTAATACTTTACCCTCTATTCTTAATAAATTACCATTAATATCCATAATAACATTATTACTATCGCTAATATATTGATACTTACTACCATTCTTTATAATAGCACTACCATCAGTATAAAAGATAATCTCCCTACCATCACTAAGTTTCTTACTATCACAAACATTAACATAATTATTATCTCTTATATCAAATAACTTATTATTAACAATATTTATAGCATTACTCTTTCTAATACTAATAGAATCATTACCATCTTTAATAACAGCACTGCCATTAGAAAAATATATAATTATTCTATCATCAGATAAACTAACTCTATTAATTTCTTTAAATAACTTAGACACATCATTTACATCATCACTATTAGTAATATAGTATGTATTATTCTTAAAAACAAGTCTAGTACCATCAGTATATTTAGTAATATCGCTATTATCTTCTTCATATACAGCAACACCACTACTCAAAATACTATTTTCAGATAATGAATTACTATCTCTAATTAACATAATAACCTTACCATCACCATCTAGTATTTCACAAGAACCATCAGAATAATAGGTAATTATGCCATAAGAAAACTCTTCTTTCTTTATAATAGTAATGTCTAAACTTACTGCATTAACATTAATATCCCCATTTTCACTAATTCCATATTCCCCATTACTCAAAGAAGAAATGCGAACTATTTTACCACTATCATACATCTTTTTAGCAGTACCATCACTATAAAAAACAATATAAAACTTCAATTTATCATTTCTAACAATATTATTAACTAAAATAATGCCAGTATCATAACCATTAATATTTTGATTAAACAAGTCATTAACATAATCATCACTAACTGGACCAGAACTACTAACACTAGCCGCTAATTCATCACCAAAACTAGTACTAATAGGAACTTTACTTACAGTTGGAGAATTAGAACTAACTAATGATGAAACAGTATAAACAACAGACACAATAAATATTGTTAAAGATAAGATTAAAGCCGTAATAAATAATATTAGCCAATTATTACAAAAAAAGACAAATAAAGACTTATTTTTCTTTTCAAGAATTATCTCTCTTTTTTCTTCATCTATCTCTTTAACAACAACTTTTCTACCCATAAGTATCACCTTAATTCTTTAATCTAGATTTCTCACTAGCTCTTTTAATAACTCTAACAATATCGTAAGATATAATAGCTAAACTAGGAATTATTATAACAATGATTAAGCCGCTCTTACTTGCA
>CAZTTM010000149.1:1252-2183 GCA_964616035.1 uncultured Muribaculaceae bacterium | reverse complement strand
GCCGTGCATATTTTTCATATCTTTCCGACAGTCTGTCAAGAACGGGCTGCAAACGCTCTTCATATTTTGAACACGAACAGACGCAGGCAAAAAACTTCATCATCGGACGCATTTTGTCCGCCCTTGTTTTAAGGCTTGACATCAGTCGTTCGGGGTCTCTCATATCACCAAGTGCCGGAATTATCAGTGCTGTTTCAAGGCGAATTGCCGCCTCTTCGGCGCAGGCAAGCACAACCTCGTCTTTATCTTTAAACCACCAATAAATCTTGTTTTATCAAATAAAGAGAAAAAATTATTATATAACTTCTTCATAATATTCACTCTCCCTATTCTTTAATTTTATCTTCAATTTCTTTCTGTATCCTAGGTAAATCTAATCTAACAGTATAATCTAATTTAGTATTTTCCTCAGTTTTTTCTTTTTTAACACTTTTATCAAGACTATCCATAATCAGCTTTATATCTTCACTAGAAAGTTTAGAAATATCATCAATATCTTTTTTATCCTCTACCTTCTCTTGCTTTTCTTTCTTCTTTTTATTAAATCCTTTATAAGAAAAAGCAAAATCAAAAAGTAATAAAGTCACAAATATCATAATAATTATACTAGGAGTAGTTAATATCTTTTGCCATACCCCCATATTATAATATATTTTAATTACCTTACCAATTATCTTATCCTTAGATACTGCAACATCCACAGCATTATTAGCATCTCCCTTAGTTGTGACTGTTTCATCATTAATACTAACAATTCTATGCGTAATAAATTCATTACCTTTCATAAAAGTAATTATATCATCTGTCTTATATGTATCACTTTTTTTAACAATAATTATATCATTTTGACTAATTGTTGGTTCCATACTACCAGTTGCTACGCAAAATATAGAATATCCATTTATAGAAAAATAATTTTTCCCAGATACTA
>CAZTTM010000149.1:0-1242 GCA_964616035.1 uncultured Muribaculaceae bacterium | reverse complement strand
CTAGCATATTAAGTTTTATAGCAATAACAACTAACAATATTAAAAACACAAATGTCATAATAACGTTAACTATAAAATTAGCAACCTTTTTTAGCACACATCCCACACTAATCCCTTCTAACTATTCTTTTATTCCCCCAAATATTGTTCAGCACTAATGGTAATTGGAACCTCTAACTTACTATTTAAAGTAATTCCTAACTCTGTATCAGTATCATCATAATTTATATCATCATTCCAATTAATCGTTAGCCTTAAAACAATTTGTGATTCATTAGTAATCTCATCTAAAGATAATACCCCAGAATAAACACCACTACCATCATCAACAACTTCAACCCCACTAACAGACGCCACACTTAGAATAATATTTTCATTTTCTATCTTATCTAAATCAATAGTTATATTATACTTAACAGCCACTTCAGTACCAGTAGTATCAAATATTAAATCAAAATAACCACTACTACCAGGTGCTATATAACCATTCTTAACATTATCATTTTCTTCATATACAAAGTCATCTATTGAAATAGTATTCTCTGTTATAGTAGAAATTAATATATCATTAAGCTTTATATTCCACTTACCTATTGAACTAACAGCATCTCCACTCATATTACTTTCAAATAAAGCATAAGTACTAGTAATATAAGTACCCAAAATAATAAGTGAAATAAATGATAATATCAATAATTTCCTTTTCATATTATACTTCTACAGGCTTTTCACTAGCCTCTTCAAGTTCTTCCTTAGTATCAGCCTTAACTATAACAACAAAAGTATATATCTCATATACAATAGCATATAAAGTAGGTAATATTACTAAGAACATAAAACCCCATCTAGACTCTATAATATTTAATAATAATCCTAATTTGCTAATTACAATAGTCATATTAGCTGAACCAACAACATTACCATAAGAAATAGTCAAATCATTAAACATATAATTATCTTCCGCACGATTAACCCTTTCTACATCAGTAATCTTTCCTAAATTTATAAAACTAGCTATATCTTTATTACCATAATAGAAAAATGCTAAGTCTCCTACATTATAATCAGTTTCCATCCCTTTTTGTACTATTAAAATATCATTTTTCTTAAAATATGGTTCTAAAGATGTATTATCCACTACAAATAATGAATAATCTCCAAATTCACTAACCATATAATCATTTGCCGTCAATAAACATATAGTACTAAATATTGCAACAACTGCCCATAAAGTTATTAAAG
>CAZTTM010000148.1:0-2230 GCA_964616035.1 uncultured Muribaculaceae bacterium | reverse complement strand
ACGATGAGTTTAATATGTTAACATATGATATAATGCAAAATGAAGAATTTTTAAAATTAAATGGTTATGTTCATCATGGCTCAACTAGAATGGATCATTCCTTGCGTGTTGCTTATTACTCATATCGAGTTGCAAAAATTTTTAAATTGGATTATAAAGAGGTTGCAGTTGGAGCACTTTTACATGATTTCTTTCATGAGGATTATGATAATATAACTATGAGAATGTATAGTATGTTTACACACGCAAAAAAATCACTAAGAAACTCTAGTGAATTATTTGAACTAAGTGATTTAGAAAAGGACATTATTGAAACTCATATGTTTCCAATTTCCTTTTATAAACCACCAAAGTATTTAGAAAGTTGGTTAGTAAGTATTGTTGATAAAATATGTGCAGTGTATGAGTTCAGTCTTCAAAGTAGAAAGATGTTAACTCGTAAGCATGCCTGCGAAGCAGTGCTAACAATTTCCTTAATTAGTCAGTTAATATAATAATCAAGTTTAGTCTTGATTATTTTTTATATATTCTATAGAAGTTAATTGAAGGCCTATTAAATAATCTAAAATCATAGTCGGATACGCCAATACCACTTGAAACATATAAATCAGTATTTTTAATTTTATAGTAATTGTCATAGTATTTTGTCGCTTTCTCTGGAACTTTTAAAGCGCCAATAATAGGAAAACGAACCTGTCCATTATGAGAATGCCCCGCTAATATTAGGTCAATAGTATTATCTTTATTGATTATATCATCACTAATATCTGGTTCATGGGTAAGAACTATTTTATAAGATATATTATCAATTTCATATGTCAAAACTTTATCTAAATCTTCTTTATCATAAAAAGAAGTATCTAATCCTCCAATAAATATTTTATCATTATTTTCATTATATAATATATCATAACTATTTTCTAAATAAGTAAAATCAGCATCTGTATATAAGGATTTAATCTTATCAGCATATACTAAGTAATCATTATCTCCTCTAACAGCATATTTTCCATATTTAGCCTTAATACTAGATAAAAAACAAATTAATTCTTCATCATTAAAGTTATTTATATCAACGCTTTTATCAATTAAATCTCCAGTAAATACAACAATATCTGCATTAATTAAATTAATTTCCTCACTAATTTTATTTAATTCTTGATTAGTAATAAGCCTTCCATAATGTAAATCAGAAAAGTGGACAATTTTAAACCCATCATAACTTTCTGCAATATTAGTGGTAATAACATATTCTTTAGTAATTAATCCACTAGTTGCAATATATCTTGAATATAATAAAACACTAAATATACACAACAATACAATAAAAATAATAATTAGAACCTTTTTCATAGTATACCACTTCCTAAAATATAGATAAGTGCTGCGGCAGTATTATGGATACTATGCATTATCATAGAAGAACAAATATTATTAGTCTTATAGTATAAAGAAGCAAACGCTATACCTAAAGCAGAGTAGGGAATTAAGTATAATAAATCATATAAGCTTGTTATTGATGATAAGACATGCAAAGAACCAAAAACAAACCCACTCATAATAATATAGACATATTTAGATTTAAATATTTCTCTAAAGCCTTTTCTAAATACCATTTCCTCGACAAAAGGGGCATAGATACTTACTGCAAATAACATATATATTGGAGCATCGCTAATCATACTACGCACATTCTCTTCATTACCAGCATTTGCTCCTGTAAAAAATATCGCAATTAATAAATTACTAGCGGCCATTATAATAAACCCAACAAACCAATATTTAAAAGATACTTCAAAATTATTATTAAAATTTTTAAAATATTCTTTTAAATCATGTATAAATGTTTTACGATAAATTAAGAAAATAATTAGCATAAATACTAAATCACAAACTAAATAATATATAATCTGCATAATAGGACTTAAACTATAAAAATCAATTCTAAATATTAAAATTGGAATTGATGAGTACATAAGAACCAGTACCATAAGTAAACCCACCTTAAATATATTAAATACCTTATTAATTTTTTTCATGATATTACCTCCATATCATTATAAATATATTCTATCATATAATTATATTATAATCACTAAAAAGATTATTTATTAACCAAAAATGATAGTGATGTCTAGTAAAATGATGACTTCAAATAGAATTATTATAAAATACTTCAAAATTCTGTTACAGTTCAGTCAAGAGATAGATAATTTAATCTATCTTTTTT
>CAZTTM010000147.1:1790-2260 GCA_964616035.1 uncultured Muribaculaceae bacterium | reverse complement strand
TAACTCTAGCGGCCTTTTGAGGTTGATTAGCAAGGATAGCTAGTGCTTCATCAACATCTTTACCTCTGATTAAATCAATTACTAATCTAGTTTTTCTAGGAGCTATTCTAATAGTTTTTGCTACTGCTTTAGCTTGTTTATTTTCCATTATAGTCCTCCTAATTATTTATTCTTATCTGCGCCGTGTCCACCAAATTTACGAGTTAGAGAAAATTCACCTAATTTATGACCTACCATATCCTCAGTTACATAAACAGGAATAAATTCTTTACCATTATGTACCGCAAAAGTGTGACCAATAAAATCAGGATAAATTGTTGAACGACGAGACCAAGTTTTAACAACTTCTTTTTTACCTGTTTCATTAAGCTTCTGTACTTTCTTTAGTAATCTGTCAAATACATAAGGCCCTTTTTTTAAACTTCTTGCCATTATTTAATCATCCTTTCTTTTTTATTTACGACGAGTCA
>CAZTTM010000147.1:0-1780 GCA_964616035.1 uncultured Muribaculaceae bacterium | reverse complement strand
ACGAGTCACGATATACTTATCTGATTCTTTCTTATTTTTTCTAGTCTTAAGTCCTAATGCTGGTTTACCCCAAGGAGTCATTGGTCCACTTCTACCAACAGGAGCACGACCTTCACCACCACCATGTGGGTGATCATTAGGGTTCATAACAGAACCACGAACAGTAGGTCTAACACCTTTATATCTTGTTCTTCCAGCTTTACCAACTTTAACTAATTCATAATCTTCATTGCCTACAACGCCAATTGTAGCACGACATGTTCCTAAGATTTTTCTAGTTTCGCCACTAGCAAGTCTTATTAAAACATATTTACCTTCTCTACCTAATATTTGAGCAGAACCACCAGCACTTCTTGCAAGTTGTCCACCTTTACCAGGTTTTAACTCAATGTTGTGAATTACAGTACCAACAGGAATGTTCATAATTGGCATTGTATTACCAACTTTAACATCAACCATTTCACCGCTTTCAACAACATCTCCAACACATAATCCCTTAGGAGCTATGATGTATGATTTAACACCATCTTTATAACTAATTAAAGCTATATTAGCACTTCTATTAGGATCGTATTCGATACTCTTAACAACAGCAGTAACTCCATCTTTAACTCTCTTAAAATCAATTAAACGATATTTTCTCTTAACACCGCCACCACGATGTCTAACTGTAATCTTACCTTGATTATTACGACCATCAGTTTTTTTCTTAGTATCTGTTAAACTTTTAAGAGGTTTTCCATTAGTAATTTCTTCACTAACAAGTACACTTCTTTGTCTACTACCACTAGTTCTAGGTTTAAATACTCTAATTGCCATTACTTATTTCCTCCTTACTAATCAAAATTAATTGAATTTCCATTAGCTAATCTAACGCATACTTTCTTATATTTATTAGTCATACCAGTATACTTTCCAACTCTTTTCTTTTTAGGATGAGAGTTAGCAGTAGTAATACTAACAACCTTAACATTAAAGATACTTTCGATAGCTTGTTTAATCTGAGTCTTATTAGCAGTTGGAACAACTTTAAATACATATTTATTCTCATTAGCTAACATACTAGATTTTTCTGTAATAACAGGTGCTAAAATAATATCAAAATTCTTATTCACAAGAAAGCACCTCCTCTAATTTGCTTAAAGCTCCATTAGTAATAACTAATTTATCACAATTAACAACATCATATGTGCAAACTTCATTAGGAAGTACAACTTTAACATTTCCTAAATTTCTAGAAGCAAGACATACATTATCATTAAGTCCTTCAACTACTAATAAAACCTTACTATCAACTAAATTTAATTTCTCTAATAAAGAAACCATTTCTTTAGTCTTATTACTTTCTAATTCTAATTTTTCAAGAACAACTAATTCATTATCTAAAGCTTTATAACTTAAGCTAGATAATAAAGCAAGTCTTCTTTCTTTCTTATTCATCTTCTTTGAATAATCTCTTGGTTTTGGTCCAAAAACTATTCCACCATGTCTCCATTGAGGTGATCTAGTACTACCTTGACGTGCATTACCAGTTCCTTTTTGTCTCCATGGCTTTCTTCCACCACCAGATACTTCACTTCTAGTCTTAGTACTATGAGAACCTTGTCTCTTAGAAGCACCAGCTAAAACTAAAGCATTATATAGTACAGCATCATTTGGTTCAATATTCCAAATGTTATCTTTTAATTTAATTTCCTTAACCTTTTCGCCATTAAGGTTTAACATATCTAATTTAGACATAATTTCCTCCTCTACTAAGCATTAGTTGTTTCTTCGTCTT
>CAZTTM010000146.1:0-2297 GCA_964616035.1 uncultured Muribaculaceae bacterium | reverse complement strand
TTATAAAATATGTGAAAAATCCATGTTTACAATTATTTTCATGTCTTTAACCTGTTTATATTCTTCTTTGTTATCATGACCTATTATAAAATAACTATCATCTTTACAGTGATTCAGTATTTTTTTTATTACTTCTGGATAATATATAAATGTATCAGTTTCATCAGTTAATATTAAGTATTTATCTGATTCATCTATTACTGATAGATAGCATTCATCATCAGAGAGATTAAGTAATTTAGTTTTTATTTCATCATTACATACAAGTTTTTTATTATTTCTATTTAGATATAGTTTAATATTTACAACTTTATATTCCTTAAGAAAAGGTTCTTCAATATTTTTTATTTCTTCTTCTTTATGAGGGATTGAATTAGTCATTTTTGCGGAATTATTATCATCATATTTGACATATTGATATTCCCTATACAAATCTCTATATTCATAATAACCATCGCCTTTTGAGTCAACTTTTGGTTTAAATGTTGGATTTCTTACGCAATCATAATTAGAGTATTCATATTCATAAGAATTACCAACCTTTTTACTTTTAGAGTTTTTATATTCATAATGATTACCCTTCTTTTTATTTATAAAGTTCTTTATTAACTGAATTATAATCTTAATTATATAGTAGATTATTGTGATACAAAATATTCCTAGATAAAGTCCTATTTTAAATATTAATATAAAAAAATCTATAACTAGTTTCATCATATACTCACCTTACTTATAATTTTCTATTTCTTTATTTACTTTTATTATTCTTTCATTAATACTATCAATATTTAGTTTATTTGTAATAACATTATTATTTAACTTATACTTTTCTTTTATGCTAGTTATAGTGTTGTAGTTATCTTCTATTAAGTTATTGTTAATAATTCCTTTATCAATCATTTTGTATAATTTATTATATAGTTTTTTTATATCATTTGGTTTATATTTAATCATTAATATATTAGCACCTGCATTTATACTTTTATTTATTACTTTTTTTAATCCATATATATACTGCATAATGTTCATTCTTAAATCATCAGTAATAATTAGTCCATGATAATTATATTTATCTATTAAATATTTTTTTATTATTTTTTTATTTATTGATGCTGGGACTTGTCCATATCCTTTAACTTTTAAATGGCCAATCATAATTGCATCACATTCTTCTTTGATAGCTTCTTTATAGATAATTAAGTCTTCTTCCATTTGATGAATATTACTAATTTTTGGTATTAGATAATGACTATCTTGATTAGCAAGGCCATGTCCTGGAAAATGTTTTATTACGGGAATTATTCCTTTGCTTTGATAAGTCTTAATACTTGGAATAGCATATTTAATTACTTCTTCTTTACTTCTACCATAGCTTCTATTACCTATTACTTTACTTTTATTATAATTTATATCTAATACAGGTGCTAAATTCATGTTAATTCCAACACTATTTAATATTTCTGCTGTAATACTATTACATTCATTAATTACTTCTATATTTTTAGTTTTAGATTGCTTTTCTGCATTATATATTCTTTCTATTTCCTGTGGTAAACGATTTACTCGACCATTTTCTTGATCTATTGCAATAAATAAAGGGTTATTATTATTATTATTAATTTCTTTTAATTTATTAATTATTTCTTTCATCGAAGCAATATCATGATAATTTTTTTTGTATAATACTAGTCCTCCTATTTTATAATCTTTAATTAAACTAATTATTTCATCATTAATAGTATCAGCATCTAGTCCTAGCATAATCATTTGTCCGAATTTTTCTTTAATATTCATATAAGCCTCCTATAATATTTTATACTGTCTCTTTGAGTCAATTATATCAAAAAAAGAAAAAACTTGCTACTATCTTCTTGTCGGGTATTGAAATGTTTGTCTATGTTATTATCATAATATTATCAGTTTCTTTCTTAAACAGAAAAAATCAACCATTTCTGATTGATTTAATATTGCCATATATATGTCTACTAAAATAGATTTTTTATTTCATGGATTAGTAGAATTTTGCTTTTATAATTATTTAAAATTGAAACTATTAATTTCTTTATTATCTATTTCTTTTAAGGCAACTTTTTCATTACTAAATTTCCAGTTGGTTTTATAATCAGGTAATAATTTGGTTTGGATAGGATAAACTCTAGGCACTAAAATAATTGCTTCATAAATTTTTAGTAATTTTAAATCTTCAACTGAAATTAGTGGTTCAATGCCTTTTTCTGTTTGTTTATTTCCACATAATTTTGATATGCTTTCTAATGTTTCAATATCAGTTAATAATG
>CAZTTM010000145.1:0-2343 GCA_964616035.1 uncultured Muribaculaceae bacterium | reverse complement strand
CTTCTTCATCGCTAAGAAAATATACATTAAGTAAATCTGCCATTGGTCCCATATTGTTTCCTTCACCAAAAGCAAAAGCTGCTGTACCATAATAATTTTTTAATTCATCTCTTAATTCATCTACATCGTATTCTTCAAACATTTAAATACCTCTTTATATCTTTTATTGCGCAATTATAATAATCAAAATAATCATTATCTTTTAACTGAATATTATCTTTGACAGTAACGCCATATGTTTCAAGCATTAATCGTTTATCATATGTTAAATCTTTATCAGGCTGATAAAAATAAGCATTAGTATCATTAAAATGTCTGTGCTTATAACATAAAAGCCACCATAAATCAGTTTCTGATAAATCTAAAGAAAAACCCAAAATATAAATATTGGAAGTTACAAAGTAGTCTACCCAACTATTATATTTATATTCATAATTTGTATTTTTATGACGAGCAATTAGAGTTGAACAATACTTTTCTATTTCTGATAACAATTTACCATAATAATAATGTCCTATTACTATGGATGATGATGTACATATATCACCATGAATATGCCAAATTTTGTTGTTCTTAACATTGTTATATTCGTACAAATGCATCTTTTTTTCTTTTTTTGTTAAATCTTTTTTAGTCCAATTTCGGCATGAATAAAAACTATTTAAACTTTGTTTTATATTAGATGCTAACTCTAATTCGTAACTATAATTAGTAGTTAAAATGCTATCAAAATTCATGTCTAACAAATCACATAATATTTCTTTTTGTTTATCCTCTAACCTGTTATTTAATAACTTACTAGCAAATTCTTTCATATATTTATCAACATGGTCGTTTGATGCTAGAACAATTTGCATTGTTGCGGGAATACCACATATATCATTAAAATTAATATTTGTCTTAGATTCTTTAATGATATTTTCAATTACTTTTTGCCATGAATCATTATCAAAACAACGATTAATTCCATTTCCAAGTAAAAGTATATTCGGATAAGTTGTTACTTTATCAGCATTTTTCATATTAAAGATAATTAAATTCGCTCCTATACCACCTAAATCATTTTAAATCCTTTAACTTCAAATAAACTAACGCATTAACCTTAGCATCATTATCAGCCCTATGATGCCCTGGATCTTCTACACCAAATTGTCCAGCAAGATATTCCAACTTTGTATTCTCCCAATTCATCTTATTTTTATACTTCTTAGCATATTTATTAGTATCAAAATAAGTATTTTCAAAACCTATACCATTAGCCTTACCATCACGATATATTAAGTTTAAATCAGCACCTTTGATATTGTGTCCTACTAATGGTAAATCACCAATATATTCTTTAAATTCTTTAATAACAACATCAATTGTAGGCTTATCAATTAACATTGAATCACTAATATGTGTTAATCTAGCAATTCTTGGTACAACACTTCTTTGAGGATTAATTAACCAATCCTTATTATCAACTATTTCTCCATTTATTACTTTGACAACGCCTATCTCTGTTAAAGCTATTGGTTTATCATCATTACTTAGAATACCTGTATTTTCTGTATCAACTGCAATAAATGAATCAAATATTGGTTCTAATGTTTCTTTAGCATCTAAAGGAAAACCATCTTCTTCTATTTCATAATCAAGTCCCATTATTTCTAAAGAATTAATTACATTATCTAGTTGATGAGCTGTTCCATATACTTTAATTGTTTTATAACCTTGAACATCATTAACTTCTTCACCATTTATAGAACTATCAATATCATCATCTAAATTATTAGATATATTCTTAACTGATTCCATTGATAATGTTTCATAATATGTCGCTAATAAAGTTGCTTTCTTATCCTTAGCAGCCATATTTATAGTTTTAATATCAGCAGCAATATTTCTTATTCTTTCATCAATTGCTTCATATAATTTCTTATTTGGATATTTTGATTTTAAAAACCAATCATCATTAATAAATTTAGGGCTATTTATAACCTTATCAAGATATTCACCTAAAACATCTCTACTATTTCTAGCATAATCTAATATCTCATTCTTCTTAATTTCTTTTTGTATTCTCTTTTCATAATCATTAATATCCTTAATAGGTTCTTGAATTATCTTTTCAAGCTTTTCAAGTTGCTTTATTGCTGTAGCATAAGGAGCCTTAAGTTCTTCAATTTTAGCCTTAATAACATTTTTAGTAATTTCTAAATAATCTCTATCACTAATAGCTTCATCTAGATTTGAATAACTTTTATTCTTATATAAAGATACTTTATTTTGTAGATATTCTTCTAATTCTTGATAATTACTTACTGCATAAGAAGATCCTTCATATTTTGTTATTATTTC
>CAZTTM010000144.1:0-2348 GCA_964616035.1 uncultured Muribaculaceae bacterium | reverse complement strand
GTCAAAGGAGGCTCATCATGCCTAATATATGTGACTTTGACATGTTAGTTGAAGGTAAGAAAAAGGATGTTAATACCTTCGCAAAGTGGCTAGAAGCCGATTATCATTACTTTTTAGATGATAATGGTGTTCCAAAGCTAGAGTGTAGTTCTGATTATCACTTCTATCGTGTGTTTGATGTCTATTATGATAAGTCTAATGCTAAAGATGATGAAGTGATAAGGCAAGTAATATCTGGCGATTGTGCATGGTCGGTAACTGTGTGCATGCTAAGAAATTGTGGATCTCTTTACTATAAGCGTACTGAAGATGACGAATTTAAAGACATCCGCAAAGATATTGATCTAATTGAAGCATCATGGCTACTAAATCTCAAGATAGAAGTGTATAGTAAGGAACCAGGAATGTGCTTTGCGGAACACTACTTAATTGATAATGGAAAATTGGTCATTGATGATTGCACTGAGTATCAGGAAATTTGTTTGGTTGAATATGAAACCAAAGAACAAGCCGAGGAGGATCTAAATACCACTATCACCGAAGAAGAATGGTCTAAAAGATTTGAAAATGAAGGCTGGGTATCAAGATGCGATTGGGACTTCAAGTTCACGATATAAACACAGGAGAGTAAAGTAAAATGGAAAATAATCCAAAAGTTAATGTTGGAGATGTAATAAGAATTATAGAAATGAAGGGTGAGGTTGGCTATGATGGTCGATTTGGTATCGTCACTAGTATTGATGGTGCTGGGCAACTTCATGGTACATGGGGAGGACTTGCAGTATTACCAGATGTAGACTCCTATATATTGGTTAGCCCTTTGAATGTAACTCTTACAACTAACAAATAATAAAAATAAAGATCACTCTAATATGGGTGATTTTTTTATATGCTATTTATGATTTTGCCCAGAAAATACGGTAATAGCTAGTACATACAAACTAATCGTAATTGACAATTGCCCCCCCCCCTTTTTAGAATTTAGGTAAAGGGAAAACCGCTGTGAATAATATTGATCAAGTATATGTAGATGAAATTAAAGCAAGGATTTCTGTTCTTGAAGAAGGCGCTGAATTTTATATTAAAGACCTCTTTTCTAATGAAGAACGGGAACAACTTGACCAAAATTTTAGAAGATTGTTAGGAAAGAAAGTGTCAAAGTTAGTAATTGATGACGAAATTCCTGACACCATTAAAATTCAAAAAGCAGAGGTTAAATATTGTAAATATAGAAAGGTATAAGCGAGAACAATGGGAAATACTCTCACATTTGATAAATTAACAAATTATTTGAAGGATGTTAAAGATTTAGAGGTTTCAAAATATAATCAAGAAGAAATTATAAAACAATCAAACGATACTTTAAAATCTAGACTACCAGTAAAACAAGAAATAAAGAAGCCAGAGCTTAAAGAATTAAAAGAACCATCTCCTCCAAGTGTTTTTTTTCTTGTGCTTGGAATTATTGTTTTATTAATGGTCTTTATCGTTGCATTCTTAGATGATTTTTCGTCAGTAGTAATATGGGGTTTTGTTTCGGCGCTCGGTTGTTTTTTCTATTATTTTAGAGATAGAACAAGTTACAAAGATAAAATCGAAGAGTACAACAAAGAAAAAGAGAAAAACGAACAGACTTACCAACAAGAATTGGCAAAATATACTTTGCAAGTTCCATTAAATGAAAAGAAATATTCCGAAGAAAAGGCTCAATATGAGGTAGCAAAAAAACAAGTTGAATCTTTAGATATACCTTTAAAAGAAACCACAGAAATACTTAATAAAGTCTATGGCAAGGATTATATTTTCCCTAAATATCGTAATATGGTTGCAATGTCTACCATTTATGAGTATTTTGTTACAGGTAGGGTTAATGAATTAACTGGCCCTAATGGAGCATATAACTTGTATGAACAAGAATTAAGGCAAAATTTGATTATTAACAACTTAGAAACAATCAACACACAACTAGAAACAATAAAAAATAATCAGTTTACTTTATATACAGAGTTAAAGAAATCAAATGAAACTCAACAAAAAATGCTTGGTGCCTTAACAGAAATTCTCAATAACACAGATAGTATTGCTGCATCTGCTGAAATATCTGCTTATTGTTCTAGAATTACAGCTAACAATTCAAATTACAATACTTGGTTTAGATAAATAAATATATTTGGTATCAATTATTCATTAAAGATCACTCTAGCAAATATGGGTGGTCTTTTTCCATTTAAAAAATTGCATCTTAAAGGAAAGAAGTGGTTATCCTTGATGATTTTCTACTGGCTCACAATACTCCGTATATTGAATCTTATTGCCGAAAGGGCAGAAATAATTTTTAAGTTGAAACT
>CAZTTM010000143.1:0-2366 GCA_964616035.1 uncultured Muribaculaceae bacterium | reverse complement strand
TAGTTTATCAAAAAGTTTAAATTTAATAAAAATTAGTTATTATAATAATATAAATATAATTTGTATATGCTAACGTTTAGTGTATATAAGTTCATGTTGAACAAAATAAAATTAAGTCAAATAAGATTAATTGAAGGAAATTTATAAATGTCTAAAATTCTAGGTATTGATTTGGGAACTGGCAATTCTGTTGCTGCTGTTTTTGAAAATGGTAAAACTACTATTATTCCAAATGCTGAAGGAGCAAATACAACTCCATCTATTGTATCATTCAATAATGATGGAACACGAAGTGTTGGAGCTACTGCTAAACGACAAATGATTGTCAATCCCAAAACAGTCATACATTCTGTCAAGCGTTTAATCGGTAAAAAGTATGAACAAGTTAAAGATCTGAAAAAGATTCTTGCATACGATATTGTTGAAGGTAAGAATGGTATGGCTGCAGTAAAGGTTGATGATAAAACTTATACTCCTGAAGAAATTTCAGCTATGGTTCTCGGTAAGTTAAAAGCTGATGCTGAAGCATATCTTGGTTGTACTATTACTGATGCAGTTATTACAGTTCCAGCATATTTTGGTGACTCTGAAAGACAATCTACTAAAGATGCTGGTACAATTGCAGGTTTAAATGTCAAACGAATTATCAATGAGCCAACTGCTGCATGTTTAGCGTATGGCTTAGATAAGAAGGATAGTAAAGTAATTGCTGTTGGCGACTTAGGTTGTGGTACTTCTGATATTTCAATCCTTGAATATGGTGATGGTGTATTTGAAGTTTTAGCTACAAATGGTGATGCGTTACTTGGTGGTGATGACCTTGATGAGGCTTTAATGAAGTATGTAGCTGAAGAATTTAAGAAAACTAATGGAGTTGATTTACTTCAGGATAGTCAAGCTAAAGCACGATTAAAGGAAGCTTGCGAAAAAGCAAAGTGTGAGTTAAGTAATACAACTACAACGAATATTAATTTACCATTTATTTCAATGAATGCGTCTGGTCCATTACATTTAACAATGGATTTATCGCGAGCTAAGTTTGAACAAGTTATTTCTCCGATTATTGATAAGTTTGAAGATAAGGTTCGTACTTGTATTAAGGACTCTGGTAAGTCAGTTGATGAAATTTCAGATGTTATCATGGTAGGTGGTACTACTCGTATTCCTTATGTTCAGGATTTCTTTAAGAGAATCTTTAATAAGGACGTTAATAAGACTGTGAATCCAGATGAAGTAGTTGCGAGTGGCGCTAGTATTCAGGGAGCAGTTTTAGCAGGTGATTCAAATGTCGGTGATGTAGTTTTGCTTGATGTTATTTCACTTTCCTATGGTATTGAAACTCTTGGCGGTGTGTACACTAAAATGATCGAGAAAGGAACAACCCTTCCTTGCAAAAAGACTGAAGTTTTTAGTACAGCAACTGATAATCAGCCTGCAATTACTGCTATGATTTATCAGGGTGAACGTTCAATTGCAAGAGAGAATAAGTTAGTTGGTAAGTTTGACCTTGACCAAATTCCACCGGCACCTCGAGGAGTTCCAAAGATTGAGATTACATATGACATTGATTCAAATGGTATTCTAACGGTTACTGCTAAAGACTTAGGGACAGGTAAGGAGAATCATATTACAATTAGCGGAAACTCTGGGTTAAGCGAAGAAGAGATAAAGCGTATGATTCATGATGCTGAAGTTCATGCTGATGCTGATAAAAAGTTTAAAGAAGATCAGGATGTATTGAATCATGCTGATTCGCTAGTATTTAATTTGGAAAAGCAGATTAAGGAGAATTCTGATAAGATTCCACAAGATTTGAAGGACCAGCTTGAACCACTTATTTCAGAAGTAAAGAAGTATAAGGAGTCTAAAGATATTGAAAAGTTGAAGACTTCGCTTGAAACTTTGCAGAATACAGCAATGAAGATTGGTGAAGAGATTTATAAGGCTTCTCAAGCTGCTTCTCAAAATACTACTACAGAATCAACAGGTGCTTCAAATAATAGTGATACAGTTGATGCTGAAGTTGTTAGTTAGATAAAAATTAATAATTAAAATTAATAGAACACCTGCTATATTTTTATAGTAGGTGTTTTTAGTTTATATTTAATATATGAGAGATATAATCAAACAATATTTTAAAGGATATTCTAAAAAAGGAATACCTAATGCTCTTCCAAAATTTATTAAGAATAATTCTGAAGTTGAATTATATTTAAATAATATTTTAACAGAAAATCCTAATTGGGAATCTATTAAAAATATTGTTTATGGAATCTGTTTTGATGAACAATTAAAGAAGTGTAAGAATTGCGGAAAAGAGATGAAATACTCTCAAAGAACACTTAGTTATTGCTCATATAAATGCT
>CAZTTM010000142.1:0-2395 GCA_964616035.1 uncultured Muribaculaceae bacterium | reverse complement strand
TATCGTTGTACTTATGTTCCAAGAATAAATACTGAAACAGAAAACTTACATAATAATTTACTTATAAACATTAAAAATCTTATTCAATTAGAAAATGGAATTGAGATTGATGATAATAAAATTAGAGTTTACTTAAATGAAGCTGAATTAGATAAATTCAGTACTAATGAAGAAGAATTAGAAATATGTGAAAAAATATATATTTCATCAGATATACTATTAACAAGTGAACAAGAAAACATTTTTGAAAATAATAATATTGAAGTATATATAATACCAGAATATTATTTTGAAGATGAAATTATGGAGGTAATGTAATAATGCAAGGAATTAAATTAAAAGATTTTCAAATAAATACAGTAAATAAATTATTAGACGCAACTTCTATTGGCAGTAAAAAGGAAGTACTATTACAAGCACCTACTGGTAGTGGTAAAACGATTATTTTACTTTCATATATTGAAGAATATTTAAAAGAAAACAATAAAACAATCTTTGTTTGGCTTACTCCCGGCAAAGGAGATTTAGAAGAACAAAGTAGAAAGAAAATGGTTAAGTTTTTACCACATCACAGTACAAAAAACATTCAAGATGTACTACTTCAAGGTTTTGATGCTAAAGACACAGCATTTATAAATTGGGAAACTATTACTAAAAAAGGAAATAATGCCCTAAAGGAAGCTGAAAGAAAAAATTTATATGAAAGAGTTCATGAAGCACATAATAACGGTTATAAATTTATTATTATAGTTGATGAGGAACATTTAAATAAAACTGTTAAAGCAGAGGCCATTATTGAATATATGAATCCTGAATATATTGTTAGAGTTAGTGCTACTACAAAAACTAATAAAGAAGCTGAATTTATTAAAATTGATGAATTAGAAGTAATAAATGCTGGACTAATTACAAGAGCATTATATATAAATGAAAATGTTTCTAATGAGTCTACTCTTTCAAATGAACATGAATATTTACTAGAACTTGCAATAAATAAAAGAAAGGCAATTAAAGAGGAATATTTAAAATTAGGTATTCAAGTAAATCCTCTTATTATTATTCAAGTACCTAGTAAATCAGATGACTTAATAAAGCAAATTGAAAAAATACTTGAAGAAAAAGAATATTCTTATGATAGACAGAATTTAGCAATTTGGTTATCAGACAGAAAGGAAAATATTGAAAGTATTGAAAATAATGAATCTAATCAGGCAATTTTAATAATGAAACAAGCAATTTCAACTGGTTGGGATTGTCCAAGAGCAAAGATACTTGTTAAACTTCGTGACAATATGAGTGAAGATTTTGAAACTCAAACTATTGGAAGAATTAGAAGAATGCCACAAGCTCATCATTATGATAATGTGCTTCTAGATAATTGTTATTTATATACATTTGATGAAAAGTATGAACAATCTGTAAAACAAGAACTTGGCTCTAGTGCCTATGATGCTAAAGTTGTATTTTTAAAAAATGAATATAAAAATTTTAGTTTAAAGAAAATAACTTTTGATAATGCTTTTGATGGTTTTGATGAAAGACAAACTTTTAATATTCTTCACAGCTATTATATTGAAAAATATAATCTAACAAATAATAAAAAGAACAATAAAACTATATTAGAAGCAAATGGATATGTATTTAAAGATACTATTGATAATTATATAGTACAGGACAAAATTGTTAGAATTAATTCAGATGAATTAGAAAATGCTAATAGAATAAAAGTTCAATCAGAAGTAAGTACAAATAAAAATGGATTTGAATTAAGACATTCAATTAATGTTATATCATCAAAAATTGGTATGAGATATGATAGAACAAGATTAATGCTTGAAAGAATGTTCTTTAGAGGTAAACTATTTACGAAAAAATTTGTTGATTTATCACTACTAGAATTTTATGCTTTTGTTATAAACAATGAAGATATATTAAAACATGATTTTCAAGAAGCAGTCTCACAAAAAGCAAGACAAATAAAAATGAAATTAGATGAATTAAAAATTGTTGACTGGAAAGCACCAGAAATGGATTATATTAAATATGATCCTAAAATGAAAGACACAACAATTTATGAAAAATCAATTTATATGAATTATCCAAATAGTACAATAAAATCTAAAAGTGAAAGAATGTTTGAGTATTTTTGTGAAAATAATGAAAATATTAAATGGTTCTATAAGAATGGTGAATCCTCTAGTGATTATTTTTCAATAGTATATGTTGATGCAGTAAATCATAAATGGCACTTCTATCCTGACTTTATTGTTTGTGATAAAGATAATAAAATCTGGATTATTGAAACTAAAGGTGGCGAAAATGCTGATGGTGAATCAAAAAATATTGATATTAAAGTTGAAAATAAGTTTGAAGCATTAAAGCAATATGCTAACAA
>CAZTTM010000141.1:0-2399 GCA_964616035.1 uncultured Muribaculaceae bacterium | reverse complement strand
TTTTAAAACGAACTTCCAAATAAAAATTAACATTTAACCTGGCAATTGCAATATTTTTCTAGACATTTAAAAAAAAAGTGATATAATTAATATCTGTGAAAAAAGAGGTGTAGAAATGAATATAAGAAATATAGCAATAATTGCCCATGTTGACCATGGCAAAACAACACTAGTTGACCAATTGTTAAAAAAATCACATACATTTAGAGATAACGAAACAGTCGAAGATAGAGTAATGGATTCAAATGATATTGAAAGGGAAAGAGGAATTACAATTCTTGCTAAAACTACCGCAATTAATTTTGATGGATACCGTATCAACATTTTAGATACTCCTGGACACGCTGATTTTGGTGGCGAAGTAGAAAGAATCATGAACATGGTTGATGGTGTTTTATTAGTAGTAGATGCATATGAAGGTACAATGCCACAAACAAGATTTGTTCTAAAAAAAGCTTTGGAAGCTAAAGTTAAGCCAATAGTAGTAATTAATAAGGTTGATAAACCAACTGCTAGAATTAGTAAAGTAATAGATGAAGTTATTGATTTATTTATTGAATTAGGTGCTACTGATGAACAGTTAGATTTTAAAGTAGCATATGTATCTGCTTTAAATGGTACAGCAAGTCTTGACCCAGACATTAATACTCAACAAGAATCATATGATGATATATTTAGATTAATAATTAATGAGATACCTGAGCCTAAAGTAAATATAGATGGTAATTTACAATTCCAGCCTGCTTTATTAGATTATAATGATTATGTAGGAAGAATTGGCATAGGTCTAGTTAAATCAGGAACTATTAAAGTAAATGAAATGGTATCTTGCGTTAGACTAGATGGTAGTATTAAGCAATTTAGAATTCAAAAACTATTTGGTTTCTTAGGACTTAAAAGAATTGAAATACAAGAAGCACATGCTGGTGATATCGTTGCCATTGCGGGTTTAGCAGATATTTCTGTAGGTGAAACAGTATGTAATATTGGTAAAGAAGAACCATTACCAATTTTAAGAATTGATGAACCAACATTGAAAATGACATTTATGACAAATAATTCACCATTTGTTGGTCGTGAAGGTAAAATTGTTACTGCTAGTAAAATAGAAGAAAGATTATTTAGAGAAACACAAAGAGATGTTAGCTTAAAAGTAGAAAAAGCTTCTAATGAATCATGGACTGTATCAGGTCGTGGCGAATTACATTTATCTATTTTAATTGAAAATATGCGCCGTGAAGGCTTTGAATTACAGGTATCTAAACCCGAAGTTATTTTAAAGGAAATTAATGGTGTAGTATGTGAACCATTTGAAGATTTACAAATTGAAGTACCAGAAGAAAGTGTGGGAAATGTTATTGAAGCCTTAGGATTAAGAAGCGGTGAGATGGATAATATGACAAATGTTAATAATTTAGTTAGATTAACATATACAATTCCATCACGTGGATTAATTGGCTTTTCAACAGACTTTATGACTATGACTAAAGGTTATGGAATAATAAACCATAGTTTCAAGGAGTATCGACCACAAAAAAGTAGTTTAGTAGGAGAAAGAAAATTGGGCGTTTTAGTTTCTATGGAAAATGGAAAAGCTACTGCATATTCAATTGGTAATCTTGAAGACCGTGGAATTATGTTTATTGAACCAGGTTGTGAAGTATATGAAGGCATGATAGTTGGTGAGTGTAATCGTGAAAATGATTTAGCAGTTAATGTAGTTAAAGGTAAGCAACTAACCAATACTAGAGCTGCAGGAAGCGATCATACTGTTGTTTTAAAAAGACCACGTCCATTAACATTAGAGTATTGTTTAGATTACATAAATCAAGATGAATTGGTCGAAGTAACACCTGAAAGTATAAGGTTAAGAAAGCAAATATTAAACACTGAATTAAGAAAGAAATATGATAGTAAGAAGTAGGATATATTTAGTTCTACTTTTTTTAAATACAAAGGTTCTTCAAAAAATATTTTAAAAAAGTTATAATAAAAGTATGAGTGCTCTTTCCATTTAAGGATGTAAATGTCAATATTTCGAGTGAGAATATAATGACTTTTCGTTAGAAATTTGGTACAATTAAAACGGTGATAAGATGAATAAAAAAAATAATAACAGTAAGAAGTTAATTAATAATCCTATTATTGAATGGTTAATATATATGATAGGATATGCTATTGTTTTAATAACAGTATCAGTATTATTTAAATCACTTTATATAGATAATAGTCATTTTGGATTATATGCATTACTTGCATCAATAATAATATATATCTTAAATCAAACTATAAAACCAATTATATTTTATATAACATTACCAATAACCGCTATTAGTTTAGGACTATTTTATCCATTAATTAATGTATTAATATTATATATAACTGATTTTATATTAGGA
>CAZTTM010000140.1:0-2406 GCA_964616035.1 uncultured Muribaculaceae bacterium | reverse complement strand
ATCACAGATATGAAGGCCAAGAGAAAAACCGATTAAAAAGCGCGATAATTTGATGCGGGCAACGATAATTATCCATTTGAGGGCGCGGGACAAGGTAGATGAAATCCAAGACAATTGAATTATTATATAATATAGGCTACCGGACATTCGTCTTTTTTGATGATAACGATGGTAATCTAAAGGCAGCCAAACGACTGGAAAATATTCTTAATATCAAGGTTCATACGGTCAAGACATAACCATGCAAAACTTTAAAGATTATATGGGTAAACACTTCAAAGGCAAGAGATTACATCTTACCTGCGATTGTCTTTTTCCTATTGATATTAAAGGTTCTTGTGTGGATTATTCCATATCTTCTAACGAACTAATACTGCATATGGATGTGGATGGTAAGATTGTGAAAATCGGTGAGAATCATCCAAAACTCAAGATAGAAGTACTCTAAACCTGCAACGATTCTCAATATTCTTCTTCATTACATACTATTTTAAAAATCAGTTTGCTGTTTATTATTTTTTTTTCAAAAGAAAAGATAGTGGATGGATAAAAATAGAATGAAAGAATGGTTGTTGAATGAGAATCCTAAATCATTATCACAGAGTCACATAGCTTGCATACAGCCTGAATTAAACGAATTTCTCCTCTCTAATTATCCAGTAGATTTAACATACGGAGAGAGAATATATTGGTTTCTAAATGATTTGACGAGCCATCCAAAATGTTATTGCGGCAAGAATACGAAATTCAGGAGTATCCGTTATGGATATAATGAATGCTGCAGTACGAAATGTTCCAATCACAATCCAAATAGGGTTATCAAAATCAGTCAAACTAAACGAGAACGATATGGAGACGCGTCTTATAATAACAGAGAAAAATCGGAAGAAACATTTATGCGTAGATATAATGTTAAGAATCCATTTGCTTGTCCCGAGATTCAACAAAAAATAAAAGAGACATATCGTTCTAAATATGGTGTGGAATATCCTTCTCAAGCCTCTTCTATACAGGATACTAGAAAACAAAACACATTAAAGCGATATGGTGTGGATCATACTTCTAAATTAGAAGAAGTTAAGAATAAGATAAGAAAATCCAACCATGAGGTTACTATAGAGCAAGATCCGGATTTGATAGGATATGATGAAAACGGATTACAAATAAGAAAATGTCCTCATCCTCAATGCAACCTTTGTCAAGAAAAACAATATATTATATCTACTCTTCAAAAATTAGGCCGTGAGGAATGGAGTATTGAGCCTTGTACGCATATCTTTCCTATTCAGCATAGTCGCAGTCAGGGATCATTGATAGAAGTATTCGTGAGAAAGATTTTAGAGCAATATAATATAGAATATCAAACTAATGCGCGTGATATTATATCTCCTTATGAATTGGATATTTACATTCCAGATAGGAAAATGGCTATAGAATGCAATGGTATTTTCTGGCATTCCGTTAATAATAATAAAGATAATGGTTATCACGAAAAGAAATTCAATCTCTGTAAGGAACATGATATTCAACTTTTAACCATCTGGGAGGATCAGATTAAAAACAAACCAGATATCGTAGAATCCGTCATTTTATCCAAACTTGGTATATATAAAGAACGTATTTATGCCCGGAAGTGTCAGATTCGAGAATTAAATCCCGCAGAGACCGTTGATTTTCTGCAGAAGAATCATATTCAGGGTAAAACTAATTCACAGGTCAGATTAGGTTTAATATATAATAATATTATTACTGGCGTGATGACTTTCTCAAAGAGGTCTAAACTATCCGGTGGCAAGAATGATGATAGTTGGGAGCTAACAAGATTCTGTACTATTAAGAACATACAGGTACTGGGAGGCGCTGATAAGTTACTACAATACTTCTTGAGGCATTATAATGCTAAAACAATTATATCTTTTTCTTCTAATGACATAAGTAACGGTAATTTATACCGGAGACTTGGATTTGAAGAAAGAGAGCATACTTCAGCTTATTGGTATATATCTAAAAAGACATGGCAAAGATATCATCGTACTAGTTTCTCAAAATCCAGACTACAACAACTCGGATATGACATAAAGGATAAAACCGAAAGGGAGATCATGAAAGCTTTACCATTTTGGACGATATATGATTGTGGTCATGTGAAGTATGTATTAAATATCTGAACTCTTTTAGTATATATAATAGATTTACTTAAGTTCTAGGCAAAATGATATTGGATTACAACTATTCCCGTAAGAAGAGAAACTTCTCTCTTTCCTACATCACCGAACAAGGCGGTAAGAAAATTCTTAATTTTAATGTAGAACGTTTTAAGGCATTTTATTCTACTCCGACAGGACAGTTTGAGAACTGGGATGGATCGCGGTGTGATATCCGCTGGACAGAAGCGCCTAACCGTTT
>CAZTTM010000139.1:0-2426 GCA_964616035.1 uncultured Muribaculaceae bacterium | reverse complement strand
AATATATCATTAACAGTAGTATCATTAAATGTAATTTCTCCATCAGTTAAAGTATAATAATAAGTATCATTTAATTCCTCACTAGCAAGAGGAATACTATTAGTATCATATATAATATTAGTAGTATTAAGAGATGAATAATTATATACTATTTGTTTCATATTATTACCACTAATAGTAGATAAGTTAATATTAGATAATTCATTACTATCTAAATCGTCAATATAAAATACAGAAGAATAAGCATTATCTGATATAATATTATAGTTCTTAATATTAATATTACTAATAAGTGAGCCAGAACTTTTATTAAATAAACTAGCATAAGCATTACTATTATCCCCAATATTATAAGTAATATTTTCAATATTTAAATATTTAATCGTCGCATTCTCTATAGTAGAAAAGATACTATATATTGTTTTATCTTCATCAGTATAACTATTTGTTATATTTAAATTAGATAAAGTAAAACCATTACCATTAAAATTACCACTAAACTTTCCATTAACATTTCTTTCAGGTAATAATAAGTTATTAAAATCAATATTATTAGTTAACTCATAATATTTATTAAAGTATTCTAACGAACTATCACCATTAAGCATACTAATAAAATAAGCAAATTCACTACCATCGGAAATAATATATGGATCATTATAATCACCAGTTCCTTCACCAAAAGAAGTAGCCACTGTACCATCCCATATACTAGATGTATTAGATTCAGAAAATGAAGGTAATATAACAATTAAAAGTATAGTAAAAACTACTACTAAAAAAATAGTAATAACTTTATTTTTTTTAATAAAATTAGAAATTTTATTTATACCACTCTTCATACTATTCACCTTACTATAATAATTGTACCATAAAATATATTTTATAGCAATTTATATAAAGAAAAAAACTCTAAAATTAGAGTTTTAATTATTATTAGTCAGAATCTTTACTTAATGTAATTTTGTATGTAATATCAGTACCAGTGACATTGTTTTCACAATCAACATCTTGTCCTTCAATCCACATATAAATACGTACTTTAGTAATTCCTGTTTTCTTCATTAATAAAGTTGTCGTACCATTATCAACATTTACTTCAGGTGTTCTAATAAATGTAGCGCCTGTCTTATTAGCAGAATCAATAGCAACGAAATTATTTGTATGTTGCTCATCAGTTTGTAAAGACCATCTTAATGGAATTGGATCAGTGATTTCTGTCTTTACTCCATAATATGTAATTGCACCAGCGCCAGTCAAAGCAGGCTTAGTAGCTTGATCAAAATAATACGTTGCAGAATCAGCACCTGTAGCAGTATGAACATCGAAGTTTGGTTCCCATAAAACAACATTTGTTCCATCTGTAGATGCAGAAGCATTTAAAGCAATATATGTTGTAGCAGCAGCTGTCAAATCAGTACTAGTACCTCCAACAACGAACGCAACTCTTGCAGAGTTTTTAAGTCCTTTATCATCAGTGCCTTCTTTTTTAACTACATCAGAAGCCGTAGTCAAATATATGCTACCATCATCTGTACCACCAGAACTTTCATTTTTAATAAATACATCAAATGCAATATAACTACCATTAGCTCCAGCTGTATCAGTTGCTTTTGCAGTACTTAATGTAAATTCGCCGGCTTCATTAGTACCAATTGTTGATGTGTACATTTCCATTTTACCATTTGCATCTACAACTAATGCTGAACTAGTTGCTGTCAAAGTACTAGGAAATTGATTGGTATTACCAGTATATGCATTTGTAGTAATATCTTCATTAGATATAACTGTTTTCCAGTTAACCGCATCAGTAGATATTTGTAAACCACCACTTGTTTCAACCTTAACATTAATATCATTAATAGTTACTGTTCTATTAGCAGTAAACCATGCATATGTTGAAGTAGATAACAATACAATAGATAAAAACATTAATAACCCAAGTAAACTTAATCTACTTTTTTTACTTTTTTTATTCTTTTTCTTTTTCATTATTTCACTCCATTCTAATTTGATTTTATATGTTCTTCAGTAATATCCATGTGCATTAACATTTCTCCTCCTATTAAAGCATCAACGCATTCAGGATCATTGCCTTCAATCCAAATAACAACAGTCATCCTATCAATATTTCCAGGATCTAAACGAGTTCTCTGCTCTAAAATTATATCTCCATCTTCATCATCGCGAAACTTTGTTGTTCCTTCTTCCGGACTACCATCAAGACTACTACCTTTAGCATAGACAGTTGCTTCACCATTTAAGAATATCTTAATTCTAATAGCTTCATCAACATTTTTTACAACATCCTCAACAGTCACACTATACCAATAGTTAAACGTATCACTACTTTGATTCTCTATATAAAAAGTATAAGCAATATAATTCTCACCATTATGACTTCCATCATATTCATCGTCAATATT
>CAZTTM010000138.1:0-2458 GCA_964616035.1 uncultured Muribaculaceae bacterium | reverse complement strand
TATTGTCCAACGCGAATACTTTTACTATCAATTTTAACTAGTTCATTTAAAGAATCTTGAAGTCTTCTAGCAATACTTATTGCACTTCTTTCTTCAACATGCAAATTAGGAAATTCAGAGATAGCTAGTTTACTTGCTGAATAAACACTAGCACCTGCTTCACTTACAATTATATATTCAACCTTTTTATCTTTATATTCATGAATAACTTCCGCTACTAACTTTTCACTTTCTCTGGAAGCTGTACCATTGCCAATAGCAATTATATCAACATTATATTTTTTTATTAACTCTTTTATTTTCTCTTTAGATTCTGTCCACATATTTTTTGGCTCATGAGGATATATAACACTTATATTTAATACTTTAGAAGTACTATCCACAACCGCTAGTTTACAACCAGTTCGGTAAGCAGGATCTAAACCTAAGACAATTTTTTCTTTCATTGGAGGAGTTAATAAAAGATTTTCTAAGTTAGTGCCAAAAATATCAATAGCACCCTTTTCTGCTTCTTCTTTTAAATCACTTCTTATTTCTCTTTCTACTGAGGGAAATATTAGTCTTTTATAACTATCTATAATAGAGTCGTTTACTATACTAGCACAGATAGAGTCCTTATTTTTAATTATTTTATCTTTTAAATGGTTGATTATATAGTCAGTATCTACTTCTATACTAATTGATAAAACATTTTCTTTTTCTCCTCTATTCATTGCTAAAATTCGGTGCGGTTTGGCATATTTTATTTTTTCGTTATAGTCATAATACATTTCATATATTTTTGTTTCATCAACGGCATTTTTCTTCATTTTAGATTTAATAGTACCTGTATTATAAATATAGTTTCTTAACCATTTACGATAACTAGCATTATCACTTATCCATTCAGCAATGATGTATTTAGCACCTGTTAAGGCATCTTCCGTAGTCTTTACCTTATCATTAAGATATTTAGTACACGTATTTTCAATATCTATTTTAGGAGGAAAACTCATTATTATTTTTGCTAAGGGTTCTAGACCATTATTGATAGCATCTGTTGCTTTTGTTTTTTTCTTTTCTTTATATGGTCGATATAAATCCTCTACTTCTACTAACTTGGTACATTTTAAAATACTATCTTTTATTTCATCAGTTAATAAACCTTTTTCTTCTATTAGTCTAATTACATCTTCTTTTCTTTTAGTTAAATTTACTTGATAATCATAGACAGTATTGATACTTCTTATTTGTTCTTCATCTAGTGAACCAGTTATTTCTTTTCGGTATCGAGCAATAAATGGTATAGTATTCCCTTCACTTAATAGTTTTAAAGTGTTCTCTACTTGACTTACTTTTATATTCAATTCATTAGCTATTTCTTTTATGATAAATTCATTCATTGTGTGTCCTTCTTTCTACTTTATTAGTTGGCTATCTCCAGTTTTATAATCTATTTCTATTCCATCTTGTGCATTATAAATAAAAACATTAAATTTTATACCTACACCATCGTCTTCAACTGATAGAGCTTCTAATTGAACTCCAGTTGCTAGTAAATTATCATCTTTAAATATTGGTGTAGCACGATATAGGACATGATTATTGGTCTTTTTTATATAGTTGGCAACTGAATTTTCAAACTTTACCATAGTACTAGTATTCATTTGCCTTGTACATGTTATTAAGTTTTTTTCGTTAGCATTTTCTCCTGTTAATTGATACCCAATTAAATGGCATCTGTTGTATAAATACTTTCCACTAATTATATCGTACTTTATGGTATGCCAACCACTTGGTTTAATCATGCCAATACTTTCTCTTTCGCTAGTAGGCATAAGGTCAATACTAATATTGGCATATGCTATACCACATCTTCCTAAAGAATCTAAATCACTATATTGTTCAAATGATGATGTTGTTAATTCTTCTGTAGTAAAATATGGTTCGTTATTATTGATATATACATAATCCTGACCATTATATTCTGGAATATTTTCAATAACGTATGATGGAATACTATATGTATTATTTAATTGGTCTTGTGTGTAATATCCGATTAAGCATACTATTAATATATAAACAATCCATATTAATTTATTCTTTTTTTTACTTCTTCTTGCCATGCTTTTTCTCCTAACTAATTTTTTAATAATCCTATAGTAACTGATGATATTATTAAAAATATAAACCCATATATTGGCTCAATTACAAAGATAATAATAGATATAATAAGGCATATAATATAGAGAATCTTTTTGACATAGGGATTCTTTATTACTTTTTCTTTACTATCATCATTTAACATTTTCAGTTGAATATATAGTGTATTGTCTTCTACTTCTTCAACCATCTGTTGATAATTGTCAATATATAATTTTGCTTGATTTATAAGATTAGAGTATTCTTCTTTACTTAATTTTGTTAATATTTCAATTATTTTTTTTAATTCTTTAATATTTATTGTTTCTAGTGTACA
>CAZTTM010000137.1:0-2503 GCA_964616035.1 uncultured Muribaculaceae bacterium | reverse complement strand
AGTTATAACAAATAGAATTGGTCTCGTACCAATTCTTTCTTTAAATACTAAGAAATATTAAGAAAAGCCTTTACCTTTAACTAAGTAAATGATAAACTAATATTAGATGTTAGGAGTGATATTATGGCTAATAAAAAAGAACTAAAAAGTGATATTGATCTATCTAAAATAGACAAGGAATTAGATAGTAAAAAAGAAGATATTCTAAAAGATTTAGAAGACAAAAAAGAAGATATTTTAAAAGAGTTAGATAATAAAATAGAATCTAAAGTAGAAGTAGTAGTTAATGATAAAATAAAGTCTTATGAAAAGAAAATAGTAAAAACAAAAAATTATAAAATATTAAGAAGAGATATAGTAATTATTATCTTACTAGGTTTAATAATCTATGCTGGATATTATATGTATAAAAATAATTATATAAATATTAGCAGTATTAAAAATAATACTATTAATACCCCTAATAATTCTAAAGAAGAGATTAAATATGATAGTGCTTATTATATAAATAACTATCACTATTTAATTGATAATATTATAATTAATGATAATGAAATACTAGATATATTTAAAAAAGATAGTATAACCACTAATGATTTAAGTAATACTCTTAAATTAAAAATTAGTTATTATAATATTAAAAATAAACAAAATGATGATGGTAATATAGTATTTAGTCAAGAAGATATATTATCTAGTTATCAAACAATATTTAATGATACAGTTATAAGTAATGCTACATTTACTTATAATAATACTAGATTTATTTATTATAATAATATGTATATAGGTTATGAATTACCAAGTGATGAGATAAATATTAAATATAATATATATAATAGTTATCTTAAAGATAAAGACTTAGTACTTGAATTAGTAATAGGTAGAGTAGTAGATAATAATATTATTAATATATATGATGATAGTATAAGAGAATATAATGGTAATATTACTGATTATCAAGAACTATTAACTAAATATAGTATAACATTTACTAATAGTAATAATAAATATTACTTTAGTAAAATAGAAAAAATTAGTTAGGAGGTAATAATATGCGATATTTTATAACATTTTCATATGATGGTACAGCATTTAATGGCTATCAAAAACAACCTCGTGTAAGAACTATTCAAGGAGAATTAGAAAAGGCATTAAAACAAATAAATGATAATAAGGATGTGTTGGTATGTGCAACCGGAAGAACAGATGCTGGAGTACATGCCTTAAATCAAAAAGCTCACTTTGATTTAGAAAAAGAATTTGATATAGATAAATTAAAACAAGGATTAAATTCTTTATTACCAGAAGATATATATGTAAAAAAAGTAGAAAAAGTGCCAGATAATTTTCATGCTAGATTTGATGCTATTGGCAAAGAATATGTCTATATAATTAATATGGGAGAATATAATCCCTTAGAAAGACACTATGTATATCAACATTGTAAAAAATTAGATATAGTTGAAATGGAAAGAGCTTTAAAATATTTTGAAGGTACTCATAACTATAAATCATTTACTAAAACAGATGAAGAAAAAGATGACTATGTTAGAACTATTTCTCAAACTAGTTTAGTAAGAGATAATAAAGATATAAATAAAATATATCTAACCTTTGTAGGCACAGGATTTCTACGTTATATGGTAAGAAATATTGTGGGATTATTAATTGAAGTAGGAGAGGGTAAAAGACGAAGTGAAGAAGTAATTAGTATTTTAAAAGCAGAAGATCGTACTAAGGCTGGTAAAACTGCTAATCCTGAAGGATTATACTTAAAAAATGTCTTTTACTAAAATAATATATGCAAAAATATAAAGTATTAAAAGAAGAAAATATTATAGAATATTTAACAAAGCAAAACATATCAAAAAATAAAATAAAAACACTAGTTAAATTAGGCAATATCTCAGTAAACAATATAGTAATAAGTAAATTACCATATACTGTATATCCTTGTGATATAATAACTATTGGTAAGAAAATAAATACATATGATTTAAATATAGTTTATGAAGATAAGAACTATTTAGTAGTAGATAAAAAAGAAGGATTATTAACAATAAGTACTAGTAATGAAAATAAAAACAACGAAGAAACACTATATAAATTAGTAAGAAAATATTTAAATAATAAAAAAGAATATGCTTTTATAGTTAATAGAATAGATAAAGAAACATCTGGTTTAGTAATATTTGCTAAAAATGAAAAACTAAAAAATGACCTTCAAAAAGATTGGAATAATATAGTTAAATCAAGAAAATATATTGCTATAGTATCTGGATATATAGAAAAAGATGGGCAAATAGATAATTATTTATATGAAGATAAATTAACATTTGTTCATAGTACTAAAACAGGTGGTAAAAGAGCTATAACTAACTATAAAGTAATTAAGACTAATAAAAAATACACAATGTTAGATATTAATATTGAAACAGGAAGAAAAAACCAAATAAGAGTTCATATGAGTGAAATGAATCATCCAATTATTGGCGATAAA
>CAZTTM010000136.1:0-2518 GCA_964616035.1 uncultured Muribaculaceae bacterium | reverse complement strand
AGCACCTGTATTATATACTGGACAGGTATAATTACAAGAATCCGAACTACATTTCCGAGTCGCAGGTTGCACTAAAATTTTCATGATGCATTCCCCTTTCCTGTTTCAATACAGCATCTGCATATGCCTGCATAAACTCACCGACATTATAACGATACTGCTCACATAATTGATTATTTTCTATTCTGCTATGAGGACATCCCCCAAAACATATTGGCATAAATTTACATCTACTACATACGGCATCTTCTGTTGGATCATAAAGCATATATTCTGCCAGTACCTTTTGTGTTTGAGCTGCACTAACCTGCATTTTTTTTGTTGATTCCACCCAATCTCGAACCGTTCCAATTCGTCTATCCATAACGCCTACATCGCTCCAGCATTTATATATATTGCCTTGTGCATCTATAACGTAGCCTTGTGCATAATCCGCACCACAGTAATTTCCCATTGGCTTAGGATATAAAGATGCCAACGGCATATCGTTCTTCAGCCAAAAATTCAAATTAAATTCTGAATATTTCTCAGAAGACATACATGTACAATTTGAGCATGATCCATTTGTTGCTGTAACTAATCCAAGATAGCAAAAAACGTCTTCATATATTCCCTTTCTTTTAAGTTCATCAACAACTGCCTGTACTTCATTCTGATTTTCTTTGTCAACATTGATGCGGATAGCAATTCCGATTTTCCCGTGAATTTTATCCAAATTATCCACAATTTTTTCGTATGTACCTCCTCCATTTGCTAAAGGACGTCTTGAATTGTGAATCTTAGCATCTCCATCCAACGTTATCTGAGCATCAGTTATATCCAAGTCCAATAGTTTGTTACACACGTCCTCGATCAACAAATATCCATTTGTAATAATACTTGCTGAATATTCGATATCAAATCGTTTGCAAATCTTCTTAAACTTCTTTGTCAATCTTTCTATTGGAGAAATAGCTAATAATGGCTCTCCACCATACCATGTAACAACCAACTTTTCCAAATGAGACGCTTCTTGTTCCACCATTTTACATATGTTTTCTTCTGTGTCTTCCGACATATGACCATTGCTATAGTGCCCACTTTCAAAACAATATGTACATCTGAAATTACATGCCATTGTCGGTGTAATCGTTAATGATAAAACAGATGTATCATATCTTGAATTAAGCATCCGAATTTTTATATCCTTTTTTTCATCAAAATCATCTTCAATTAAAAAGCCACAATATTTAAGTTCCTCCAAAAACTTCTCATCTGATATTTCTATTCCAGTTTCAATAAACTGTACAAATTCCTTGTGATGTTTTGCTTCCATATGTGCTAAACTTCCGGTTCGCATATTATAATATAAAGCATCTCCATTTCCATTTTTATTTTCAATAACGTAATTATAATATGATGGTTTCATGATTTATCTTTCCTTTCCATAATGTATATTTCTTCTGAAAAATATATCTGTTATTATAAAATAAACAATATATACTGTAAGTATCCACAAAAGAGACAGCCAAATATAACGCACGAATGATGTACGTAATCCTGTATCAAGTATAAACTGAGTGCTTATTTTTACTGATATAAGCCATCCCGGAACAAGCGAAATCACCAAAGGAATTAAGTAATCTATCGCTAATTGCTTATGAATAATAATATCAATCTCCTTTTGAGTCATTCCAATTTTCATCAGCAATTCATACCGTTTTTTATTTACTTTTGTTGTACTCATCAAATGTGCAGCTAAAAGTGAGATAGCAACACAGAGGAATACAAGGCTAACATAAGCAAAAGGAAATAACACTGCTGTAACTGTAGATTTTAAGGTTATTTCTACCTCTTTTTTTGCTAATACCGGACTTGTATACAAGATACTATGATTGCTTCCATAATGAAAATTCCCACCATAATCATCTAATTTTTCAGTAATATCCTCCGTTACAGGTCTTTTTGTTGTAGCTGCCATTACAGAATAATATGGAGTCATATTATCAGCAATTTCATCTGGAAGAACTAAAATGTAATCTGCTCCATTATGCCCATTTTGTTCAAAATCAACAGTACATATCTTCTTACAATGTAATTTATCGTTTTCACATGTAATTACTCTATTGCGAATAGCATCCGACAATTCAGGTTCCAGCCTCCGCTTGATTTGAAGCACATATTCATCTTTATTCAATGTAATCTCTTTTTCGCCGATCATTTTCAATAAATAATTATAATCACTTAGTTTTATATAAGTATCATATTTATAATAAACATCAAAATCTTCTTCCATTTTCAATTTATTTTCATCAAATTCCCCTTCCTTATTTATAAGTTCATTGCCGAAAAAGTTTAAGTTGGTATATAACCACTCATTCATATAACTACTTTGATTTTCATAAATAACATATTCATGATACATCTGCATTCCAACAGAATCTCTTAATATATCTTTTTCCTTCTGGAAATCCAAATTTGGATTCTCATGATATATCATAAAATCATAAGGGTATTCTGTATCAATTTGTTTATTTTC
>CAZTTM010000135.1:0-2535 GCA_964616035.1 uncultured Muribaculaceae bacterium | reverse complement strand
TTAGACTTAATTCCGTTAATTTTTTAAAACGAACTTCCAAATAAAAATTAACAAAGTGCTTTTAAAAAAGTATTTTTTTCTTTTATTTATAAGCATTTTATGGTATAATTAATATGTAAGGATGATGAAATTATGGTGATATTTTATATGGTTAGAAGATTAGTATGATTATAAAACAATTAATGTTAAAAAATTATAGAAATTATGTTGATTTAAATGTATCTTTTAATTCTAGACTTAATATTATTATTGGCAATAATGCACAAGGTAAAACTAATATTTTAGAATCTATTTATTTGTTGTCTTCAACAAAATCTTTTTTGTCTGTATGTGATAAAAATTTAATTAAAAATGATGAGAAGTTTTCTGTTGTAAGAGGAAAAATAGAAATTAATGGTACTGATAAGATATTAGAAATCATAATCAATGATAAAGGTAAAATAGTTAAAATTAATTCTAATGAAATTAAGAAATTAAGTGAATATATTTTTAATCTTAAGGCTATTGTTTTTTCTCCTGATAGTATGCGGACTTTAAAAGAAGCACCCAGTGTTAGAAGAAAATTTTTAAATATTGAATTAAGTCAATTATTTCCCAATTATTTAAAGATTTTGACAGAATTTAATAAACTTTTGAAGCAAAGGAATGAATATTTAAAAATTGCTAGGGTTAGTAAAGTAGATTATGATTATTTGAGTGTATTAAATGTAAGATTTTCTAAATTATCTGTTAGTTTGTATAAATATAGAAAGAAATTTATTGATGAAATTAATAAAATAATTGGGTCAGTATTTTATTCTATTTCAGGATTTGATGGGCTTAATATTAACTTCTTTTCAAACATTATTAACGTAGAAGATAATTCGATATCTTATGAATATATTTGTAAAAAGTTAAATGATAATTTTGAGAAGGAAATAAGTCTAGGGTTAACGACTATTGGGTCACAAAGAGATGACTTTCAGTTTTGCTTAAATGGTAATGATTTATCTATTTATGGTTCCCAGGGACAAAATAGGATGGCTTTGTTGGCATTGAAAATAGCAGAAGTCCAAATATTTAAAAAATATACTGATATGGATCCTATTTTACTTTTTGATGATATATTTAGTGAACTTGATTTATTAAAGAAAAATAATCTTGTAAAATATTTAATTAATACTAGTCAGACGATAATAACTACAACTGATATTAATAATATTGACAAGCAATTAGTTAATAAAGCTAATATTTATCTTGTTGAAAATGGTAATATAATAAAAGAAAAAGTTGTTGATAATTGATTTAATAGAAGGACGTGATAATAATGAATAATCAAGAACAAAAATATGATGCTTCATCTATACAAGTATTAGAAGGATTGGAAGCAGTACGAAAAAGACCTGGAATGTATATAGGAACAACAGATGTTAAAGGACTTCATCATCTGGTTTGGGAAATTGTGGATAATTCTATTGATGAGGCTTTAGCTGGTTATTGTAAGAACATTGAAATTGTGATTAATAAAGATAATTCCGTTACAGTTAAAGATGATGGTCGTGGCATTCCTGTTGATATTCATCCTAAAACTAAAATATCAACTGTTGAAACTGTATACACGGTATTACATGCCGGTGGGAAATTTGGCGGTGGTGGATATAAAGTATCTGGTGGGCTTCATGGTGTAGGTGCTTCTGTTGTAAATGCATTAAGTAAGTGGGTAGAAGTTAAAGTTTATAAAGATTCTAAAATATATGCTATTAGATTTGAAAATGGCGGACATACAGTTGAACCTTTACATGTGATTGGTGAATGTGCTGAAAATAGAACAGGTACTACGGTTAGTTTTAAGCCAGACCCTGATATTTTTGATACAGACATATTTGATTATGAAACTCTTAAAGTAAGAGTTAGAGAGTTAGCATTTTTGAATAAAGATTTGTGTCTTACCATTAGAGATGATAGAGATGAAGAAGATACTACTGGAGAAAAATTTATTTATGAAGGTGGTATTAGTGAGTATGTGAAGTTTATTAATCAAGGAAAAAATCCAATTCATGATCAGATAATACATTTAGAAGGCGAAGAAGATGGGGTTTTCTTTGAAGTTGCTATGCAATATAATACAGGATATAGTGATAATATATATTCGTTTGTTAATAATATAAATACTCATGATGGAGGTACGCATGAAGATGGAGTCAGAAGGGCTTTAACAAGAATAATTAATAGTTATGCTAGAAAAAATGGTATATTAAAAGAAAAAGATGATTCGTTAAGTGGTGATGATGTTAAGGAAGGATTAACAATGATAATTTCCTGTAAACATCCTAATCCACAGTTTGAGGGGCAAACTAAAGGGCGATTAGGTAATTCTGAGGTAAGAAAACTTTCTGATGATGTCTTTTCTAAAGGATTTGAAAGATTTTTATTGGAAAATCCTGACGAAGCAAGAATTATTGTTAATAAGGCTATTCTGGCTAGTAGAGCAAGAAATGCAGCTAAAAAAGCAAGAGAAATAACTAGAAAGAGTGATTTAGGTTTATCTAATTTCTT